>NZ_CALMPD010000095.1 GCF_937871865.1 uncultured Legionella sp. | reverse complement strand
ACAGGAATAATCCTGCGTAATAATTACTCACAGACATCAATTCTATTTCGCGACATCGACAGTTTATCCACAAATTCTGTGGATAAACTTGTGTATAGAGCTGTGAGTAGCTTGATAAATAAGCTGATTCCAAAATTGTTTTAAAATAAACCATTCGATATGTGAGTTATTAAAAAATGCTAATTTTTGATATCAGTTTTCATGAGATAAAATTTGTTTCTACACTGCTATTTCGCATATAAAAAAATGGATTAATTGATGATTGACTTCATAGTTAAATTGTAGTAAAGTTGTTCTTTTTTTGATCTTAATGCCATTTCGAAAACCATATGGAGTATTTGTAAATATAATAGTTTTACAACACGTCTTCTTTAAGTGCGAACATCATCACACATGTATAAGTAGTGTAATAACATCTCAATAGTATTCTAGGTTTATTGAGATGTTACCAGAAACTAAAGGAACATTTTCGAGTTGGCTCATATTTAATGAGCTCACTATGCCAAAACCAAATGATTTAAATTCTCTTTTACAGGTACAACAAGAAGCTGCCGGCTCAAATTCTGATTATTATTTGTTTCCGTTAGGCACTGATACGCTATTCACAGCAAAGCCAACGAAAAACTCTTCAATTGTTGCAGAGCAAAAGAATTATGAAAATGGTGAAACATTGTCATATATGGCCCAATTGGTTGCTAATAGATTAGGGGAAGATGAGCCCGAAATACAAATAGATAGGCCCTTGTCATTTAGCACACCTTCTGTCGATGTGCTTAATGGTCCCACAACACTAGGAACCGAAGTAGGGGATAGGGTTGCTCAGGGAGTCTTTCTGATTTTGAAAGCTATTGCAGAAGGGAAAAAAAATATTCAAATTGCGGCACATAGCCGTGGAGCTGTTGAATCCATTTTAATTGCTCACGAATTAGAACGGATCAAAGCAGAGCTCACTTCGTCAAAGAATCAAACTATTTTTCAGATACTATCAGAATCTCCCTGTAGTTATACCCGAAAGGGATTTAAAGATTTGTTTGGTGAAATCAATGAACAAAAAATTATAAGAACTTTATTAGCTCAACGCTTATCTAGCGCCAAAATAAATATGTTTTTAATTGATCCGGTTCCTGGTGGCAGCTGGTGGGGAATTGGAGCATTATTTGCCTGGAGAGATCAACGCTTTTATCAAAGCCTCCCTTGTACCTATGCTGAGCTCGCTTTACTTCGAGATGAACGGACACGTTGTTTCATTCCAATAGTACCGAGTGGACTAGCTCCCTTAATTTTCCCAGGTCATCATGGTACAGCAAGCGGCAATATATACTCTCAACAATTTGAATCTGTTCCAGAAGCTATTGAATACAGAGACACTGCTTTGGTTCAACAATTAATGTTGCTCAAATTAATGAATTTTATCAATAAAAGCACTGGATTATTCGATAGAAATTCAAAAACAGTCTCCTTGGAGCATTCGGTTTTGGATGAGCTGACGAATGAATTTCTAGCGTGCGATAAGCCTGGAAAAGCAGAGTTTCTTTTAACATTATACAAACACGTGCATCTGAATGATAAAGCATACAGACATTTTTCCAACACGTCCTACCCCATCCTGGGAACTGAGTCCTCCAGTTCTGGAGCCAGACTAGTACATGCCCATGGGCATAATTACACGGCGATGGATTCGATTGCTCCATCATGGGGAGGGAAGTTTATTAATAAAGAGCATGCATTTTTATATCTGTTAAAAAACATGGAATTCGAACTTGAAAATGATGATTATCAACCTGATAAATTAACCTCTGCACTAGGCAATGGGTTGGTGAAGCTATTCAAAGGCTATTCGAATTGTCATAATACCGACCCAACTGATTTGTTGCAAAGCATCAGTCATAATTCACACGCATTACTTGACTCAGATGTTGAGCGTAAAGCTACTTTTGATGCAATCTCCATATTTATAGATACAATAAGCCAAAAATATTTGCGTAATCATTTATCCGTTGCTGTTAAAACTAACTTATTAGCAGAAATTCATCGAATTTTTGATCTCCTGCAGAATTTAAAAAATATCGAAGTAGAAGATGCACCAATTAATAAAATTATTGATGAATGTGAGATCATCATTCGTACCAGCTTAAAAAATACAGCACAAACGCATTACAGTACACTACTGGATCAAGCAAACAGAATTGATCAAAGGCTTCGCTACTTCCTTGCTCCTGAAGAACAATTCAATGAGGTCTTTAAGGACTTTATTACGACCCTTGAATTATTTGCTGCGGAGGAAAATGACTGCTCTCACCTTATCCGCCGTGTAATTAATTCACTTACATCGAATCAGGATAACCCAATATCCGTGAAGCAGATAGAAACAGTTCTATATGATGAACTGACTCATTTAAATGATAATGATACTTTATCTGCGAAAGAGGCTATAGCTTATATAATGAAGTCTTTATCAAGCAAATCACCCAGTCTTGAGGGATTTTTTGATGCAGAAGAATTGGATGTTCCAGTGTTGTTGTCAGAACTGGATAAGTTATATGAGAACTTTGATTCATTCATTAATGGATTTGAGCATGTACAGCAATTGGCAGGAAACTCACCATTAAGCATGAGTCCTTATAGCCTTAAAATGCAACGGGATCGAATTATCAGATGTATTGCCGAGATCCTGATTAAACATCAGGTTGACTTAAGTAATAAACCCCAAGAACTTAGTGATGGGCTGTTTCAAGTAGTCAAAGGTAAAGTGATTGATTTGGGTGGTTCCAATCTTGAGGTTGCCAATTTATTCAGAGACGTCAATCAACTAAGAAATTTAATTATCGATAATACGCAAAATATTAAGTCCATAAATCGAGTTCAAGAAGAGTATTTATTGCAATTAAGAGAATTGCAGCAGAATCATCAGAACTTAATGGAGCAAATATCTCGAAATAAATCTGCTATTGAAAGCCTGACTGCTCAGGTGATTGAGAATGCAAAGACGTCAAACGATGAGTTTGAACACTTAAAGAAAGAGCGATTGCAATTGATCCACCAGCTGACTGAAAGTAAATCTGCTTTGGAAGATTTAACTCAACTTTTGTCTGACACGAAACAGGAAAACAGTACTGAAATTGAACGATTAAAGCAGAAGCATCAACTATTAATCAAACAATTAACTGAGAGTAAATCGGCTCAGGAAGAGTTAACTCGTCAGATGATTGATGCAAAACAAGAAAACAGCTCCGAACTGCAAAGATTAAAGCAAGAACAAGAGCTCTTAACAAAACAACTGAGGGAAGGCCAAGCTGCGTTTGAAACATTTCTTTGTCAGGTGGCGGAGGCTAAAAAGGTAAGTAATACTGAAACCCAAGCCTTGAAACAGGAACAGGAGCGATTAACCTCACAACTGACTGAAAGTAAATTAGCTCTGCAAGAGTTAACCCGTCAGTTGGCTGAGGCCAAGCAGGAAAACGGCAATGAAACCCAAGCCTTGAAACAGGAACAGGAGCGATTAACCTCACAACTGACTGAA
>NZ_CALMPD010000094.1 GCF_937871865.1 uncultured Legionella sp. | reverse complement strand
AACAAAAAAGATAATCACCGTAAACGTGATACAGCAACAAATAAAAATGCTGACAGCAGAAGATTTAGTACAACTAAAACTGGATCTGAATGGCGGTAAAAATCAACCGATTGCCCCAGAGTTTCTTTTTATTAGTCAATTACGTAGCAGTCTTTGGATAGTAAGAGCAATACGCGGGTTATATGGCAATTCATCGACAAAAAGTGAAATTAACACCTTGATTGATCAAGCAGAACCAAAGCCATCGCCAGATAACACACATAGTTTCTTTGCGACAAAAACCACCCTGAACAAGATAATCGAATCACCGATTCAGGAACAAGACGAAACAGCGAGACTCCAAAACAAGTAACCAATCACTAGGGAATTGCTAAAGTTAAGTTGTTGCAGCCCGTATTACGCTATGCTCTGAGTAATCCTGGCATTTTTTTACACACCATATTTTATTCTTTATTAATCCACTATGCTCTTAATTATGTCGTTCCCGCGCAGGCGGAACCATTTTTCAAGTTACGTCCTTACTTTGTCTGAAGAATGGATTCTCGCCTGCGCGGGAACGACATAATTGAGGTCAGTTTGTTTGATAACATACCATTGGTTGATTGTGCACAAATATTCCAGAATTCATCAGGGCTTCACCTAATACGGGCTACGAAACAACATGAAATCCCTTAGTCAGTATCCACAACGGTTAAAAAGGCAGTTCCAGCTCAGCATTAATTAATTGAATTTGCTCTTTAAACGCGCATTGAATCTGTAAAAGATGCTCAAGATCACTCGCTTCAAAACGAGCCACCAGACAGGGAGTTGTATTGGACGCACGCAATAACCCCCAGCCATCAGCAAACTCTACTCTTAAACCATCGAGAGTAAGAACCCGTGCTTCGGGAAAATCGGCCCGCTCGCTAAACTGCTGCATAAAAATAAATTTTTCCTCATCTGCTATGGCAATCTTTATTTCTGGAGTGTTAATGCTGTTAGGAATCAATTTAAATTGTTCACTTACCGTTAATTCAGATGAGCTAATAATTTCCAACAAACGACAGGCACTATACAGTGCATCATCAAATCCATACCAACGATCTTTAAAAAACAAATGGCCGCTCATTTCACCAGCAAGAGCAGCCTTCTCTTCTCTCATAATCGCTTTAACAATTGAATGACCTGTAGGACACATTTTAGCGATACCGCCAGCCTCATGAATCACGCGTTCAAGATGTGAAGAACATTTCACATCATACACTATGGTCGCCCCTGGAACACGGTTTAATAATTCACGGGAAAAGAGCATCATTAAGCGATCAGGCCAGATCATCTCCCCCTTATCAGTGATTAAACCTACACGATCCGCATCACCATCAAAAGCCAAACCAATATCTGCTTGGTGTAATGCAACCGCGGCCTTTAAATCGACTAAATTACTTTCAATAGTTGGATCTGGATGATGGTTGGGAAAATGACCATCCACATCACAATACAATGGAATAACCTCGCAGCCTAATTGTGCAATAACCGCAGGAATTATTGGTCCTGCAATCCCATTACCGCAATCGACGACCACTTTTAAAGGGCGATGCAATTGAATATCGCTTAAAACACGTTGGGTATAATGGGGCATTATATCAAGTTTGGTTTCAGTACCACACCCGGTTATCCGTTTCCCTTCAGCCACCAAATCGTACAGAATATCAATATTAGTCTGAGTTAAAGTTTTTCCTGCCAGAACCATTTTAATGCCATTATATTCAGCAGGATTATGGCTCCCTGTAACCATCAAACCACAGTCTAGCTCCTGAGTATGTGTCGCATAATACATGACTGGTGTGGCAACTGCCCCCAAATCAACAACATCGATACCACTCTCTAACAATCCTGTTTTTAATGCCAGCGCCAGACTAGGACTCGTTAACCGACCATCTTGCGCCAGATAGATTTGATGTCGATTCAGCAACTGTAAATAACAGGCTATGGCCAACCCAATAGTATAGAACGAATCCTCATCCAGTTCCTGACCTATTATTCCTCTAATGTCATAAGCCCGAAAAACAGAACGCATGATTTGTTTTTGCTGATAAGCCATCTAGTGTCTCCCGGAACTGCCAAAACCACCCTCTCCTCTACTGGTTTCTGTAAAAGCAGTTACGACTTCAAATGCAGCCTGAACAACAGGAACAAAAACCAACTGAGCGATACGTTCACCGGGATTAACCGTAAACGCTTCGTTACTTCTATTCCAGCAAGAAATCTTTAACTCGCCCTGATAATCAGAATCAATTAAACCAACCAGATTCCCTAAAACGATACCATTTTTATGCCCCAAACCAGAACGAGGCAGAATAACAGCAGCCAATTTAGGATCAGCAATATAAATAGAAAGTCCCGTAGGTAATAATACGGTTTCCTGCGGAGCAATCTGAATTGCTTCAGAAAGACACACTCTTAAATCTAACCCCGCTGAACCACCGGTTGCATAAGTTGGCAGCGGAATAGAATCACCGATTCGTTCATCCAGAATTTTTAATTGTATTACTTGTTGCATAGCACTTCCCCGTAGGCGGTTTTAATGAGAGGCATTTTGCAGAGTTGCCGCCAGGATTGCAATAATTTGTCCTGCCAAACGCGTTTTATTGGATAATGAAAGTTCGACTTGATTGCTTTTTGTGATCACACTCACCTGATTTTCATCGCATTCAAATCCAAGCCCTTTACCCACCCGATTGGCAATAATCATATCCAGCTTCTTCTGGTTCAATTTTTCCGTTGCATAAGCAAGCACATCACTGGTTTCCGCAGCAAACCCTACAACGTAGGATGCCTTACCGCTTGCAGCAACGGTACTTAAAATATCAGTGTTTTTAATTAAATGAATGTTCAGTTCGTTATGTTCTTTTTTCTTCATTTTATCCACTGACGGGGATTGCACTCGGAAATCAGCAACCGCTGCAGCACCTATAAAGATGCACCCATTTTGTACCGCATGCTCTACGGCCTCCAGCATCTCCTGGGCAGATTCGACCCTGATGACCTCAATAACGCCAGAAGCACACAAAGTGCTTGGCCCCGTAATCAAGGTAACCTGTGCTCCGGCCATAGCCGCTGCTTCTGCCAGGGCAAAGCCCATCTTTCCTGAACTGTAATTGCTCAAATAACGCACCGGATCGATCGCTTCACGGGTAGGGCCGGCAGTAATGACTATTTTTTTACCAGATAGGATCTGGTGCACATCATGCAAACGCAAAGCACTTATCACTTGCTCTGATTCACTAACCCGGCCAAGTCCATGTTCTCCACAAGCCTGCATTCCTTCTTCAGGCCCTACAAAAATAACCCCCCGTTCCAGCAAGAGCTCATAATTGGCTTTAGTCGCAGGATGGGCCCACATACTGCGGTTCATCGCAGGACAAACAAGCACTGGAGTTTCAGCAACCAGATATAAAGTAGACAATAAATCATCAGCAATGCCTTGCGCCATTTTAGCCAGACAATTAGCCGATGCCGGTGCAATTAAGAAATAATCAGCCCATCGTGCCAATTCAATATGTCCCATAGCATGTTCTGATTGCATATCAAATAAATCAACACGCACTTCGTTTCCCGATAAAGCCTGCATCAACAACGGGCTAATAAACTGTTGGGCAGATTGAGTCATCACCACACGAACATCGGCACCAAGCCGGGTTAACTCTCTCACCAGATAAGCTGATTTATAAGCAGCAATACCACCACAAACACCCAGAAGAATTTTTTTATCAATAAAATCTTGCATGACTCACCATTTTTGATAAGAATACCCTCGATCAAAGCATAAACTTTGCAATAATGGAATTAAAAAGGAAGACATAATGACGGTTGTCCAACCAACTCGACGGTTCGATCTGCGCGAAAAACTACTTAATGATGGCGCTCAAAGCTTATCTGATACAGAATTACTCGCAGTATTTATCAGCTCAGGAAGTAAAAAGAAATCCTGTCTGCAATTAGCATTTGACCTCATCAAGCAGCACGGTGATTTACGTGCCGTTCTTAATGCTAATCCCAAAAGTTTTAAACAAGTATCCGGAATAGGAGAAGTCCGCTACCTGCAATTACAGGCAGTAAAAGAAATATGCAGGCGCAGCGATTTTATTCAGTTACAAAAAGAAACACAGATAACCAATAGCAAGCAAACCTATGCCTACTTAAAAAAAAGACTACGAGATTATAAAAATGAAACCTTTGCAGCCTTATATCTCGACAATCAACATCGAATTATTGCCTATGAAGAATTATTTTCTGGCACAATAAATTCAGCCACCGTACACCCCCGCCCAATAATTGAGCGTGTTCTGCAACTCAATGCCGCGGCATTAATTCTCGCCCACAACCATCCATCAGGGGTATCAGACGCAAGTCATCAGGATCTGGCAGTAACCCAACGCATTAAAGATGCTCTTGAGCTAGTTGATGCAAGGCTGCTTGATCACATTGTCATTGGTGATAATGAAGTGTATTCCATCATTGCTGAAAGCAAATGGATCTGTAATTGAGCGCTTAATAACCAGGATACTGCTTCAATAAATCAGGAATCTCGCTCGCTGTGCTGCGAATGCCGTATTTACCTGGCTTATTGGCATACCACTAAGAAATGGATTAAACAAATGTCCCAACTATTCGTCCCTGATTTTATCAAAAACCGAACGCTTCAATTACTGCTTGTTTTGAGTACCCTGTTTGACTTGTTGCTTTCAGGCAGCTTAAAACACATCCTCGTAATGCTGGGTTTACCCTATGTAACATCCGTGGCCCTCTATTACCTTATTGGTTCTAAAAAAAGAGCAATCAAACCAAGAATAAGTGAGCAATACAGACCAATAAGCAATCAAAAATGACGCGCTCTCATTTATTCTGCAGGCTGGCGATCAGCGCCAGCCTACATTCTAACTATCCATTGCAAGTTCTCGGGATTGTGCCTGATATTCTTGCGATGGAGTGAGCAAAGAGGTTAAATCTCTGGAGCACCAGCGTAAGGCGACACTCAATGCCTGGGGCTCTTTAGCATGATGAAAAGACCACTGTGCATGTTCTAACAAAAGGCTTCCGGCATAAACCTGAGTCAGACAAAAGGCATAATTACGAGCGCAAATCTGTTGCTCCTCATCTCCCATCAATGCCATATCTGTACTGTATTGTTTCAGCTGATTTACCGCACCTAATATTCTGGTTTTAGAGTGCTGAAGTACCGGCAAGTCAATTGAATTTAAACGCGCCACAATATCGTTGATAAAAGGTTCCAGAGCATTTTCTTTTCGAATCGCACGCAATACATCAAGGCTCAAGACATTAGTCGTTCCTTCCCATATAGCCAATACCTGTGCATCACGTAATAAATGAGGAAGCCCTGTATCCTCAACATACCCCGCACCTCCAAAGGCCTCAAGTGCCTCACTAACCACAGCAATAGCTTGCTTTGCCGTATAAAGCTTGGCCAAAGGAGTCAATAATCGAAGCACTGCAGATTCAGCAGCGCTTGCCTCTCCTGTTTCCTCTTTCCCTAATAGTTCAACCGCGTGAAATACCAAATGAAAAGCCGCCTCAAACTCGACTTGAAGATTTGCCAAAGTTTCCAGATGTAAACCATGTTCGGCCAGGGCACGCCCAAAAACTTTTCGTTTTACAGCATAATCACGCGCCAAAGCAATTGCTCTGCGCATATAACCCACGGCACAACAGGCATTATAAATACGCGTAATATTAAATAAAGATGAGATTTTCTTGACCCCATCCCCTGGTTGACCAACCAAAGTGGCAACAGAGCCGTCTAAAGTGAGCTCTGCGGTAGGAAGGGCATGCGTCCCTAACTTATCTTTCAAGCGATTGATACGAATACCATTCAAAACACCATCAGCAGCACGCAATTCCAGATGAAACAAACTCAGCCCTCTACTGCCTTCTGGCGCTCCCTCAATTCTGGCCAGAGTCATTGCCATTTGTGAGGTGGTTGCGGAGGTAAACCATTTAGTGCCAGAAAGTCGGAATTTTAAGCCGTCAGCTCTGGCAGTGGTTGAAGTACCACTCACATCAGAACCTCCTGTGCGTTCAGTCATCCATTGCCCAGATGTCCAAAACTGTTCCGGGTCTGCTGAGATCAGGTGTTTTAATGCATTTTGTTTAAGGGATTCATCTCCATATAGTTCCAAAGCGCGAGCAGCCCCATCCGTCATCGCCAATGGACAGGTATAGATTGCTGATGAGGGATGAAACAGATAGAGTTTGGCAAATTGATAAATACGCGATAATGCACCGTAGTGCCGCTCATAGCCAATAGCGACCAATTTCTCCTGAGCCGAGATGCGGTCAAGTTCTTTCCAGGCGTTGGACGTTTCTATAAAATCAATGCGCCGACCCCATGGATCATAGGGGATATGACGTGGAGGAGTTAACTCGGCCTCTCTCCCCAGATGATAAATATCCTCAATCACTCGCTGCCCCATCCGTTGCAAATCAGGGCGAATTTCAGCAAGCATGGCTTGCGGTACTTTCCATTCAAGATAACGTCTAAGGACTCTGTCCTCGTCAAATTGATTTCCCAAGCCAGGAGGTGTCTGATAAAAATCACTCATTTAATGATATCCCTATGATCACGATTAAATACAGTTTTTATAGTAGCAATGAATGAGCCGCTGTCAAAGCGGTGAAGAGATGAAAAACCTGGTTCATCAAGTAGGCAGACTTGATGGAACAAAGTGCAATCAAGGATTGGACACTCGCCCTCATTTAATGCCAAAAATAGAAGCAAAAGCTTACAGGACTAGCGGTATGATGTATAATTGCTCGCCTTAGCTATTTATCTTATCGACCTAACTCTATTTAAATTTAAAATTATGGATCATCTGAACAATCTCGCAGCAGTATATATCGTAAAACCCGAGTTTCGTACTGAGCTCATTGAAGAGCTGAGGGATAACAGCCAGATCATTGAGGATTTAGTACTTTCCCCTACCAAAAGAACTGATGTTTGTTTTGCGCAAGACATTTGGCTGGAACCTGTGGTCGTAAGCTTTCAATCAATCTCTGAAGCCGTCAAAATCCTTCGACAAGCGGGAAAATTCTGGTATTTACATCCGATAAGTCAGGTAAGGCGCTCTCGCTTAATTGAAGAACAATTACGTAAATACCCCTCTTTGAGCCGTTCTTTTCCTGTTGATGCAGAAATTCCCAGCATCGGGGCTTTTTGTCTTCTGGATCAAAACACGATGATTTATAGCGCCAAGCGCTTAAAACAATGGCCTCAAGGAATATGTCAATTCATTGAAGACAAAGTTAATCCACCCAATAGGGCTTATCTCAAGTTATGGGAAGCGTTGTTTCTTCTGGGACATTATCCCCAAAAAGGCCAGACTGCTCTGGATTTAGGAGCATCACCAGGCGGATGGACGTATGTCATGCAATCCTTTGGCACCAAAGTAACTGCCGTTGATAAAGCAAAACTTGATGAGAAAATTGCCGGGCTTCCTGGGGTGCATTGCTTACAACAAAGTGCTTTTGCTCTAGAACCATCAACGTTAGAACACAGTTACGATTGGGTCTTGTCCGATGTCGCATGCTACCCTGACCGAGCATATACCCTTATTAAAAAATGGATAGAATCAGGCAAAGCCAAACAAATGATTTTCACAATCAAACTGCAGGGAAAAACCAATTTAGCCGCCCTGAAACAATTTCAGGACATTCCCAATTCACGCGCCCTCAATTTGTTTTACAACAAACATGAAGCGACTTTTTTCTACCCGGCCATACCATCCCCAACGCAGTGAGTAATCTCGTATGCGTCATGACTTTGGATGAGTGGCTTTTCTGCAGAGCAAAAGAAACGGCAGTATCATTTCCAAGCCAATACGACACACTCATAGGGCACGCTTCTTTATTTGCCTAGCAAAACAGCTCATAAATAATGGGCTATCTTGCTGAGGCTCATTCAGAACTTCGTCTAATACAGGCTTGCTGATAAGGCACCTGGAACTTTAAATTCGAGGGCTAAAATCAATAACAGCGTGGTCAACTACTAATGCTGAACTAAGCTCCTTCTGGATTAATGTCAGATCTTTATGACTCACTTTATAGCTAACGACTAATGAACAATCAACCTCAACAACTTTGCCATCTGTTTTAATATGTCCTGCGGGGCTTCGTTGTATTGAAACATCACAGCGCACAGGAAGCTTTTCATGAAACAGCATTTCGAGA
Source organism: uncultured Legionella sp. (assembly GCF_937871865.1). Classification (GTDB taxonomy): domain Bacteria; phylum Pseudomonadota; class Gammaproteobacteria; order Legionellales; family Legionellaceae; genus Legionella. The sequence goes on along the minus strand of NZ_CALMPD010000094.1, from coordinate 906 downwards.
GTCCGTATAGCTTCTGTCTCAATAGTTTCCGCTGAAAGATTCCAATCTCCAGTAAAGACAAATGAACCATAACGTTCATTTCTCTGAATATTACTGGTAAGTGCGTGGGCTAGATAGTTCATAACGAGCTTAAGTGCCTCTTGAGGTTTATCATGAGGTAAATGAAGATTCGTTAATGGGGTCTTTAAACCAGGTAAGACAAACGTTGTTTTGCGTGTATTCATATCGCATAACTCACCTGCATAAACAGTATCCAATTTACGTAAATCAGGAAAAAAGTGCGAGTTAACTATTGTTAATATTCCCCAATCAGTTGCATTTAACTGTACTTTGAAGTGAGAGGGTAAGTATTCTTCCAACCAATCCGTCATATATTTTTGCTCAGTCGGACATACCGGTGCTTCTTGTAAGAAAATCATGGCAAAATTTGGATCTTTCTTAACACATTCAGCTATATTTTGAGCTATTCTTTCTATTCTTAAAAGATACTCTGCCTTCGTTTCATTTGCCGAGTAGGCATTGTTATATCGCCTTTTTGTCTCATTGTATTGTCCTCTCATCATGATGTTCCAAGTGAGGACACTTATTCTCTTATAATCCTTAGTATGGTAATGCGAGCGCCATGGCACAAGATAGGGGGTGATGCTGTTTTTATTATGCATCGCAAACTGCAGCACAAATGGAGCATGATCTGAAAGTTCAGGAGTGCGAAGCGAGTTGTATTGACGTGTTGGTGTCAGCGCACTAGTTAAGCGTCTAAAGCCACCATGGGGTAACATGAGTTGAGTATTTGCGGGCTGAAGCTTGAATAAAGTATAGCGAAACATATCAATTCCTAAAGATTCTTAACTGATTTTTTTCAATTAGTAGTCAGATAGATAAAACCATAGAAAAAGTGACCTCAAT
>NZ_CALMPD010000093.1 GCF_937871865.1 uncultured Legionella sp. | reverse complement strand
GATTGCGATGCAGGAGTTAAAAAATATGGCTTGCTAACGAGTGGCGTGCGTAAGGGTGACCCCATTCGTGTCAAAATTTACGGTTTATCTATAGCTCTTTCTTCAGAAAGATACAGTAACTATTCTTTATATATCCAGAACGTTTAAAATCTTGTACATAGCCTAGTTTTTTATAGAATTCAGCCGCCTCTTGAAATTCCATTGTTTGAACAGTAGCTATTTTACATTTTTGATGTTTTCCATGAGCATGGATAGCTTCCATTAATTTCTTTGCAAGACCTCTTCCCCTGCATTCAGGTAAAACCCACAGTTGATCCGTATACACAGACCCATAAAGAATAAAACCATTGGCACCAGCAATTATCTTATGGTTACTATTTTTAATGAAAAATCCAAAAGGAGTCGCTTGTCCATAGTCTTCCGTTTCCTGATTAATTTTATTGGTTAAGAAATCAATATCACTTTTATTAGGGTTTGGATCAAATTCGATTTTCATTTGAATCTATTAAATAATTGTCAGCTTGAAGTGTACTCTATTCTGATGTCAGGATAAAACGAAATACTGTGTCAATTTGGAGTTGTCAATGTATTTTATTGACACGTCTTTGTCAACCTCTTAAACTTCAACCTGACACTTATTCGTTTTTATGGTTAATATCATGTCAGGTAAGAGAATTGGTTACATTCGAGTCAGTAGCTTTGAGCAGAATCCAGAACGACAACTCGAAGGAATTACACTTAACAAAAAATTTATAGATAAAGCCTCCGGAAAAAATACTGAACGACCACAACTTGAAGCCATGCTCGATTATGCGCGTGATAGCGATACCATCATTATACACAGCATGGATCGGTTGGCGCGCAATTTAGATGATCTACGTAAACTAGTAACACAACTTACTGGTCAACAAATTAGAGTTGAATTTGTGAAAGAAAGTTTAACATTCACAGGCGAAGATTCACCAATGTCAACGTTGTTGCTATCTGTCATGGGCGCATTTGCTGAGTTTGAACGCTCATTAATTAAAGAACGTCAAATGGAAGGGATCGCCCTTGCTAAAAAGCGTGGCGCTTATAAAGGCAGGAAGGCAGCTTTATCTCAGGAACAAATTGACGAAATAAAAAAACGTGTGACTCAAGGAGATAAGAAAAGTCATATCGCACGTGATTTTAGTATTAGCCGTGAAACGTTATACCAATATTTAAGAAAATAAGGCTGATTTATTAATGAAACAACAGCCCAGACTTTCTGAAGATGAAATTATTCGCGATTGGTCTTTAAGCACTGACGATTCGATCTTCATTAAAAAATTTAGGAAATAATACCAATTATGGGGATTTCTGCAGGTTTGTGCCTTAAGATTGTTTGGCCAGCTGCTGGATAATCCCAACACGCTTGATACTCGTATTAGGCCAAGGACTAAAGATCGTGCTGTGAAGTGTAAAATTTCCCACATTACACAGGGAAATCTTTAATTTTCTCATCGTAGGTATCTTGAGCATTTGATAGTGATAATTTCGAGTATACCTCAAGAGAGGCGCGGGTTTCATGACCTGAATACGGTTGAATCAATGCATCATCAACTCCTTGAGCTTTCAGCCAAGTGAACAAAAAATGTCTTAATTTGTGAGGAGAAATAGTATGACTCATTCCTGCTATTTCGCTGTATTTTTCCAACATTTTACGAATGCCACGATCTGAATACGGCCTTTTCCAAGACGACTCAAATAAGCTAACCTGTTTGTTTTTATTAGCATTTGAGACATGCATTGCTAAAGGTTCTCGAAAACTTTTTGGAAACGGAAGGTATAGTCAATTTAACGTTATTTCGTTAGCAAAAGCCAAACCGAAACAGACACAACAAAGCACATATTGACAAATAATTAGTCATTTGTTATAATAACTTTGCCATTTAACTTTATTCTTAGAGGTCGATTATGAAAAATAAGCAGGAGATAACTAGAAAATATGCTAATTATCAACCAAATCTTTTTAAAAAACCAGAATACGACATGTTTAAAATTGGAGTATTGGGAAGTCCAGAAACGGGAAAGACCTCTTTGATGAAGCGAGCGGCAAACAATGAGTTTTCCCACATTTATTCAAGTACTAACTTCTTGCATCATGTTACTATAATGAAAGAATCAGAGGGTGCGATAACCGAGCTTCAACTTTGGGAGCTCCCTCCTCACCAAAAATGGGATTCACACACTAATGGCATGCACGGCATGATGATTCTTTTTGATGTTACTAATCCAGAATCCTTCCGCGATATTAAGAAGCATTTAAAACTTGTGGAAGAAAGATGCAGATTTGGACGTGATCAGATCATGCTTGTTGGAACAAAATCAGACCTGGTAGCTGAACGTAAAATTTCTTCGGATGACGTCGTTGAATATGCAGAATTGATGGACATGATTTACATCGACGTGAGTAATAAAAGTGGTGAAAATGTACAGGATGTGCTCCAGATACTAACTGAGCAGTTAAGACAAGCCCGGCGAGAGAAAGAAGCTTTAGCGAGAGGAGACAAAATGAGTGGGGAGCCTGAAAATAAAAAGGATTCAGAGGATGAAAGTAACAAAGAGCCTGAGTATAAACCAGGCAGTAGCTGCACAATTTCATAGATAGTGTCATACGGTCACCACCAAATGCCCCGTGGCAAGCCACGGGGCATCAGATGAGCCGTAACTGCTTCGTTTCCAATGCATGACCTTGATTTTTATATCACTTTTCAGCAGTCCCCGTGCGCCCCTCTGTCGCAACACAATATCCATCAGCCCTCTCCACACAACCCTTTCGATCTGCCTAAATCAATTACCTGGTAAAGAAAAAGTTAAGGTGGTTTGTATGGATTTAAGCAGTACTTATCGTTCACTGGTAAAAAAATATTTTCCTAATGCACTTATAACTCACCTTACGGGTTTTACCGCATATCCAGCCCAAACTGGCAATGAGATGTAATTAAATTACAACATCAATAGTGGTGATTAATTATTTGTCACTCAATGCCTTAGTTTCTTGCAATGTAAATGTAAAAGTGAATAATCCAACTGTGGCCATAACAGATAGCGAAATGAACCCCACTTGAAATCCGTAAGTTTTCGTTATGAATCCTGCAATAATGTTACTAAGTGATGAACCGATGCCCACGCATAATCCAAGAACACCCAATAAAAAATTAAACCTCCCTGTTCCACTTGCTAAATCAGAAACTATAACTACCGCCACTACTCCAAAAATCCCAGCGCTAATTCCATCTAGTAACTGGATAAGCAGTAAGTAAAAGGAGTTTTCTGTTATTGAACATAATAAAGACCGTAAAATTAAAAAGAGAAATGCAAATAGAAATATGGGCTTACGCCCTATTTTATTTATTATCAATCCTAAGGAAAAAGCAACTACAACCATAACTATTTGTGCCATAAAAATAGAATCATTATCAGGATTAATTTTTGCAAGTTCTTGACCAACCAAAGGTAATTGCGCTGCATTAGCAAAATGAAAAACAATGACCGCACTAAAAAAAATCAGCATTGATTTTGCAAGTTGTAAAAAGCTAACGGGAGCTTGTGTTTCATCTCTCCCATTTTGTATAAGGGGTAACTCTCTAGCGACAGAATAGTTTATTTCATTTGCATTAATGAATGGGATTGGAATTAATGCAAATATTGAAAACATGATAGTGCCATATATTATCCATGAATGCCCATATAATTGGGATAATAATCCTATTATTAAGATAGCAATGACGGTTCCTGCATGAACAATAGATTCATTTATACTGACTCTGTTGGGAAACAAGTCTTTCCCCACTAAACCCAATGATATTGCTGCAATTGAAGGGGGAATCAGACTGGAGGCCAGGCCCAGAAGAGATTGCGCTGCAATAATGAGATATAAGGAAGTTTGGCTTAACAAAATAGCGCAGCTTACAATAATACAGATACATGCAAAGGCTATAAGCGTCCGCTTAAATCGAATGGCATCAACTATTATTCCACTAGGTATTTGAAATAGTGCGCCAACAATACCCGTTGTAGCTAGCGCCATACCAACCTGGCTTGTATCCCATCCTAAATTGGAGCGTAAATAAATAGAGAGAATTGGACCAATGCCTCCTTGAATATCGGCAATGAAAAATATCATCAGGCTTAATGCAAGCAAACTACGGCTTGATAGTAATGAGTTTTTCACTTAGTCTCCTTGAAGGAAGTAGGCATAGATTAAAAGATTGATTAACGTAAGAGGAGCTCCTATTTTTATAAACTCGAAAAATCCAACCCCCTTAACCCCACGTTTTTCACTATTTTGGATAATAATGATATTAGAAGCTGCACCTAAAATAGATAAATTACCAGCAATGGTGCTCCCCACTGCTAAAGACAATAAGCTCAAATTAGAATGTGAATGATGCATTAGTAGAGGTAAGTACAATGCGACCCATGGGACATTTGAAATAAACTGACTAAGAATAACGCTAATTAGCAAAATCACTGCAATATGATTCACAGAAATGTGAAAATGGTTCATATTCGCTTGAAAAAAACCACTATCCCATACACTTTGCATAAGAATGAAAGTGCTTGCGAAAAAAACTAATGTACCCCAATCCAATTTTTTTATAAAAACCCATCGTTGATTACTCAATAAAATAGGTATAGCCGATAGAAGAGCAATATAGCTAAAATTTATTTGTATTTTTGTATGAAGAAAGTCCATTACAATTTTGATACCCACTAGAATAACCATCATTGTCAAACTTATTTTAACTAGTCTCACCGTATGAGAATCGCCAATTGGTGTTGGGATGGGTTTTTCAATAGTTGTATTTAAACTGTCTCTGTAGATCAAACAAATAAAAAGATAAGTTACAGCCAGATTTAATAAGGTTGGAATGGTCAGATATTTTATAAAAACAATAAAGGGAGAAATTATTTCCCCCTTTATTGCTATCAACAAATTCTGTGGATTGCCTATAGGGCTCATGGCACTCCCAATAGTTATGGAAAAGGCTAAAGCAAAAAGTAATGGCTTGATTAAATTTTTATGCGATTTACAAAGTTGCAATATAATAGGCGTACCAATAATGGCTATCGTATCATTCATTATCAGCGCCGCACCAAGCCCAAGTATACAAACAATCAACAATAAGGCTTGCTTTCCAGTGTTGGTGTAATAAAAAATCTGATCAGTCAGGTGTTCCAGATAACCGCTTTCTTCTGCCGCCTGAGAAATAAAAAAACACCAAACAAATAAAACATCACTTCTGGTTCAATGGCCCTAAGAGCATGTACAGGACTTATTTGTTGAAGCAATAAAGCAGCAACAGCGCCTGAAGCCATAATTGCCCATATGGGAATAACAATGCTTGTCGCTCTTCGCAATGCGATTATAAGGAGTACAATCAGAAGAATTAAGACCGCAGCAGGCATGCCATTTTTCCTTGTATCTATTATTAAAGAGAGAGTTAAAGTTATTCCTTTAGTTTTTTGATAAACGCTTTCAGTGATAAATATTTGCCATATCCTAAATGGGTTCCTATGATTTTCTGAAGCGGTACACCTAACTGATAAAGATGAAGAATTTTTTCTTTGTCTTTATCATACATTGAGGCTTGTATTATCCCTTTGGGTTTACCGAGCTTAATGCCTTTAGCAGCTCGTGCGCGTAACCCCTCCTTGGTTCGTTCAGAAATAAAATATCTTTCTAATTCAGCAAGCATTGAAAAAATGGTAATTAGTACTTTATTGGCTACATTACTTTTAGCGGCTGGGTTTAAATCAAGATTTTGCTTAATAAGAATCAGCCTTGCATGTTTATCCTGAATAATCGTTTCTATTGTATTAAGTGTTTCCTTAATGGATCGTCCTAGCCGAGATAATTCTGAAGCAATTACGATATCATTTGGTAATAACTTACTTAATAGCTCATCGATACGGCGATGTACTGTGGACTTACGCGAAGACATTTCCAGCTCTATCCACTCATCAACCATTAGTTTTTGATCAATGCAATATCGACTAATGGCATTTTTTTGACTGTCTAAACTTTGATCTTGGGTACTCACACGAACATAGCCATAAATCATACAAATTTCATCCAATTGTTATTGTTTTTGTATTAAGGTAGTTTTACTACATAACACCATAGATTTTATTATCGTTTATAACGCACCTATATGCTATAGTTTCTTGCGCAATAAAACGAGCATTTATAGCATTTAATTTGATGTCCAGGATGTACCTTAATGGCAAAGCTTGAAATACTGACACCTGCAGAAAAGATTATTTTTAATAGTCCGCCAAATTTTTCTCCCGATAAACAAAATAAATATTTTTGTTTGCCACCAGAATTAACAGCCTGGTTGGAAAGCGTGGATAACATCACCAATAAAGCTGGATTTATTTTATTGTTTGGATATTGCCTGGCAGGAGCGCGATTCTATCAGCCAAGGCAGTTTTATGAATCTGAGCTCAGGGCTATATGCCAACAATATGGTTTAGACAGCAATGAAGTGCGGCTAACAAAATATAATCAGCGGACGTTTAATTACCATAAACAGATAATTCGGGAATATCTTGCGATAAAGCCCTTTGATGAAGAGGCAAAAACATTGTTCAGGGAAAGCATACATGATCGCGTTGCCCGTCGTTACCCACCAAAACAGATTTTACAGGATGTATTCTATCTTCTGAAAGCCAGGCGTATTGAGATCCCTCGCTATAATCGATTTGCCCTGAGTATCACAGAGATAATCAGTGATTATGATAAACATCTGATTCACTTGATTGAGGATCAATTATCCAATGATCACAAAATCAGTATGGATGGTCTTTTAAAAATAAAGAATGCTGATTCTTCTACACTTGCAAGGCTTAAAACCATTAGTCATTCAAGAAAACCAAAGGAAATTAGGGAGAGTATCGAGGATTATCAACTAATCCAAACCCTCTATAATAGTATCATCCCCTTGCTGGACAGACTAAATCTGCACAATGATACAATCAAGCATTATGCAACCTGGGTTCGCAAGGCCAGCCTGTTTCAGATTAATCAGCTTCAGCCTGATAAACGCTATCTCCATATAATCTGTTTTCTGGTTCATCAATACCAGTTAAGGCAGGATATTTTTGCAGATATTTTACTCAACTGTGTGAAGGCAGCGGAAAACGCCGCTACAAAAAATGAAAAGGAACAGATCTTTAAACAGAAAGACCAGCAAAAAGAAACCCTGCAATTACTGTCAGATGCAAGAATATCCTATAAGGCTCAGCTGAAAAAAATTGAAAGGCTGGCAACATCTCCTGATTTAAGCGATTCGGAAAAGGTTCAGCAAATCAGGCTACTCCTTGAGGACTATCACCAGCACTTGGAAATCTATCCACCAGAACCAAAACTGGATGAATGTACAAAACGGGCACTCGATGAGATTAATGCTCAGAATTATTACCAGATACTGGAGGATTTGTCCCTTAAATTACAGAACAGGGTGGCTGATATTTTGCGCAATATTGCATTTGATATCCCGGAAAATCAGGATATCCCTGCCATTTTGGTAGCCATTAAACACTATCAGGCTAAAACAGGGAATGTGGGGAAAGAAGCACCAGTAAGCTTTTTATCTGAAAGTGAGCAGGCTGCACTTTATTCTAGTGAAGGTAAATTTAGGGTCTCCCTTTATAAGGTTCTGCTGTATTTTTACACGGCCGATGCTTTAAAAGCGGGTGTAATCAGTCTGAAACCAGCCTATCGCTATCTGTCACTGGAAAATTATTTACATCCCAAAGAGCACTGGCAAGCTAACAAAAATCGGTTACTGGAAGAAGCTGGACTGCTCGATTTTGCAAATATTGATCAATTAATGGCAACCTTTCAAAAAAAGCTTCATGGGGCATATCATAAAACCAATCGTCGTATAAAGGCAGACAAAAATCCACACATCAAATTTGATTCAAAAGGACGAATGGTGCTGGCAACTCCTAAAGTCGAAAAAATAAATATGCAATCTGTATCTTCTTTATTTGCTGATCAGAAATACACATCGGTATTGAAAATATTGAGTGATATTCAACGATTAACTGGTTATCTTGATTGCTTTCGCCATCACAGCGTTAAAGATAAGAAGATCTTGCCAAAAACATCCATATTTTATGCAGCAATCTTGGGGATGGGATGCAATATTGGCATTAACAAGATGGCCAATGTTTCCAAAGGGATTACGGAGGATGTCCTGGAAAATTTTGTAAACTGGCACATGAGCCTTGATAATATTAATGCTGCCAATCAAAGCATTCTTGATCTGCTCGGTAGGCTATCATTAGCCAGCATCTATCAAAAAAATCCTGGTGAATTACATACATCCAGCGACGGGCGAAAAGTCAGCGTAGTTGTTGAATCATTGAATGCCAATAAATCGTTCAAATATTTTGGAAGTGGTTCAGGAGCTTCCCTTTACAGCTTTATCGATGAGCTGAATCGCCTGTTTTATACCACGTCCATCAGTAGTTCTGAACGAGAAGCAGCCTATGTCGCGGATGGGTTATTACATAACCTTTCAATAAAAAGCACCATCCATTCGACTGATGCACATGGTTATTCAGAAGCAATTTTTGGGATATTGAACATGCTTGGGATTTATTTTGCACCCAGAATTACGATATCTGCCGTGAATGCCGAAATGCACATCTGAAAACTTTGAAGCTTTATAAGAGTAAAAATGAACGCGCTATTGATAAGATCGAGCGCTTTATCGACTTTATTTTGGCTCAAGAAGATGATCACAGTTTATCGGTTAGTGATCTTTATTCACATTCAACCGAAAAGTCTGATCTGCAGCAGGCTAGAAATGATATGCACGAATACCTGTAACGGCTCGCGTCTATAAACACCTCGGCTCGCAATCATCGCATTTTTTTGGCCCAAATTAATTGCGACTATAATTTAACTTGGGCTCACTTTAAATGCTTCTATAAATTTTCTGGCCCAGATTAATTGCAACTGAAATTTCTCGACCACTAGAAAAACGTCCGTTTATTTAGCGATGTTCATTTTCCGTTAAACCGACCAATTAATCACCAAATAACCCGTGGAAAGGCAGCGTCAATTTAACTTTGAGCTAGACTGTAATTTATTTACAGGAATAACGC
>NZ_CALMPD010000092.1 GCF_937871865.1 uncultured Legionella sp. | reverse complement strand
GGGGTATTTGATCATAATTAACTATTCATTAACAGATTTTGATGATCTCTCCCTGATCTTCATACGTCTTGTTAGCTATTTCCAATTTGTTATCATTATGCTCCACCACTTGTTCTGCTTTTTCAAGCTTTGCTTTTAATTCAATTAGTTCGGCTTCGTGTTGTGCTAGTAATACTGATAATTCTTGTGGATCTGATGTACCATATTCAGCCACTAATTCTCTATTATGATGCTGAATATCTTTTTTTGCTTTTTTAAGCTTCGCCTCTAAGATAAAGAGCTTAATTTTAAGAAATGGTAGCGTAATAATTTCTAAAAGCTCTTTTAAAACAACTAAAATAGCTAAATATTTTTTCATTTTTTAAACCTCAAATTAATATATTGAAAACACCTCCCTGATATTTATTATTTTTATTTTAAATATGCATAGCTACCTATTCAGTGCAATCTTCTGAAACAGCTATACTTTTTATTTTTCTTTGTTCACAATGAATACTATTTATAATCCCATCAAATCCAATAGCCTCTACACCATGTGATGCTAATGTGCTTATTAAATCCTGTATTACATGTTTACGATTCATAACAAATGTAGAAGCAAAACATCGCCAGAATTTCCACCCTGCACGTTCAAGAATTCTCTGCCTGTTCATATCGTCTTCCCATTTTGAAGCATCATGATAACGATCCCCATCACACTCAATAGCCAGGCGAGCATCATTATGCCCCTCTACAACCATATCCAGACGATAGTTTCCTACTTTGACTTGAGGAATTACTCTGTAACCACGCTCAGTTAACAGATCATAAATTTCCAATTCAAAACCTGACTCGCAAAGTTCTCTAAGGTTTTTTACCTTTATTTCATCTTGGGCAAATGGTGAACTAAAATGCTCAATTAAACCGCGTCTTAAGCTATCTTTGGGGCTTAGATTATCTAGCTCAACACTTCTTACTAAATACATTCGATCTCGTGCTCTTGAGGCAGCAACATTAAATCGCTGCGCAGAGGCTTCACGTGAATCCGCTTTAACATTATCTGGAGTCGCCACCATTGATAAAAACATGATGTCCCGCTCTTTACCTTGAAATGTAAGAGCATCACCACAAGTAATTTTATGATTAGTTATTTTATCTGGCGTAATCTCTTGCTGAATCATTTCCCATATTTTTCTTGCTTGTTCATTACCTAGCAAAGAAACAACACCAATGGTTCGATTGGCCATAGCAGGGTCATTACAAATATTATTGATTTCCTCAACAATAAACTTTGCTTCAGCATTATTTTCTTTATTTATACGAAATCCATCTTCAATAATGACGTCGATTAGAGGGGGATCCAGACGTTCTGATTTGGTTGGCAATCTCAGTGGCTTTAGTTCATGGTTATAAAATTCTCTCTTGGAGTACTCAATAATTGGTGTAGCACAACGAAAATGCTCGCGTAGCATAATTTGTGAATCAGCAAATACAACTTTACATAAATCATAAATAGAGCGCTCAGGAGACATTGCTTGTCTATATATTGCCACTTGATTGGCTAAATATTGAGCCATCAAATTATTGATCTTTTCTTCTTCCAGACCAACACCATCAGGCGAAACCTGCTTATCATCGCCAACAACCAACAACTTATTGGCGCGTAACATGGCTGGTAGGGCACTTAAATCTGATTGTGAGGCTTCATCAATAATGACTAAATCAAAGCATCCAAATTCGGGAGGTAATGACTCAGAAACTCTATAATGAGGCATAATCCAGCACGGTATTGCTTTATTGGTAAGTGCAGCCGCATTTTTAGCATCCCGTCTATAGCGAATGGCTCTTTTACCTGTTCCTTTACCTATTCTTGAAATAGCAGATTGAAAAGCTTGTAATGCTGCTCGAATGTCTGGGGTTGCATTCTTTGCCAATTGCAGCCAAGTGCGTTTAGCAACCACATCTTGATAAGTCTTTGCCAATTGTTTTTCATATTCACAGCGTTGAGTGGTTAATTTTTTAAACTCATCAAAATGACTCATTGAATAAAAATAGTTAGCCAAACGACGAAGCCGCCATGCTTGGTTCCAATCATCGAGCAATAAAGAATCCACTGTACTTTCTAGCGGAGTTTCTTTAAGTTTTTGTGCCCATTGGGTAGCACCAGATTGATGAATTAAATCGCATATAGAATACACATCATCTAGCGCAGGTTTTAACTCATGAATGCGCCTCAACTCTTCTATCAAGCGGGTTGATTGATTTTGTATTTCCATATCACTGATGGATGGATTGCCCACAGTTTCAGAAAAAAATATTTTGATTGCTTCAGAAATCCGGCCATTAAAGCTTGATAAACTGTTTAATATCGTTTCTCTATCAGACCAAGCTTTTGACGAATGATAAAAATTAAGATTTTTTTCAAGCAACTCAATTAATTCGTGAATATAAGCATCAACCCCAAACAGCTCATTTAAATAAGGCCATGATGACAAAATTGAAACTGCACGCTTTTTAATTTCAACTTCCAGACCAATGAATTTTTTGACAGCGAGATAAAAATCTAATTCCGCTCTGGCGTGTTGAAGAGGGTTAACCATCTCACTATTTATGAGAGAAAAAATAGACATTTCAGAGGCTATTTGATTCCATCGTAAAGCGAGTTCATCAATACGATTGCAAAGTACTACATAACGGTAAATATGTAGCCATTCATCTTGATTCTTAGCTGGTTTATTTAAAATAAGAATAGCATCAATTTTTTTAATTAATGCTCGCTTTGTTAATACTCCACTGATTCCAAAAGGTTGCTTGCCTTCACTTTTATTAGCAATAGCTTGAGTAATTTCATCTGTTAAATCGAGATCAGTTGGTATCACAACAGGGTTTTCTAAAAAAACATTTTTTTCAGCCTGTAATTTATTCACTTCATCAGCAATTTTTTCAATAAGCTGAATGACTGGCGTTGAATCAGAATTTTTTAAACACGATTGCAACGAGCCAAACCATGATAGATTGGCCGTTTCCAATTGCTTTTTTGTTGTTCTATATTCATAGAACGCATTTAATATTGTTTCTACTTGAGTGCTATTTTCTGCTAAATCTGGAATTTGAAAAACATCAGCAGACAGCACCTGATCTTTTAACGTTTTGTTTTTTAATAATTCGCGATGGAGATTCAGTATACTGTTTAATTTAGGGATATCTTCCAATACAGGTAATGACTTACCAAAGTAATCAAGATCTCCCTGCAAATTACGCCTTGCTTCTCTGAGTTGTATAATATCGGTATTATCAAATCTTGGTCTATGCTCGTCTGTGATAGAAATGGGATCATCAAGCCAATCAAATTCCCCACTTGCTGCAGCGATTTCTTTTGCTGCGTCCTCTGGGTGAATTTCTTGCCCGTCCATATAAATAGGTTGAATATTGCTTTTCGCCCAATTGGTAATAGACCGATCTATCCATGCCAATTTTGCATGAAGCTTATCAATAAATTGCTCGTCATTTTCAATCTCGCATCCAAGTGCAGCGCGATCAATGGTTTGTAATTCTTGAGCAATCTTAGAGATAGCAAACTCAAACTGCTTCATTCCGTCTTGCTCATTGGTTAAAAGAGAAATAGCCAAGGGCTGAATTGTTGTAGGGAGCTTTTCTTTTAATACAGATAATGCAGGCTCTTTCATAGAAGTAACAAGCACACGCTTACCATTCGCCATATAATGAGCAATGATATTAGCAATTGTATGTGTTTTACCTGTTCCTGGAGGACCTTGAACAACAACCCCCTTTGAATGTTCTAATTTTTGTACAATTTTGACTTGTTCTTCGTTAAATGGCAGGGGGAAAAACAATTCGCTTGCTGTCTCTGCATTGCTTTCATTTGAAGTATATCCAAGATTGGATAGACCACGAAAGTTAGTAAGCTTTATTTCACGGTGCTTATCGACTGGCTCTTGCACCATTTCTTTAATAACACTGGATATCGCACCCGTTTCTTCAGCACTAAAATGCTTTTTGAAATTTTCCAAATCCTGAATATAAAGGCTTTTGCTACGCGGTCTAGCAAATAAAATCCATGTATCAGTAACTTTTAAGTTTTCTCCTGAATCAGGGATCTGGCGATCTTCATTTATAATCTGAGTTGGCCAATACAATCCTTTTGAATCGAGATGTGTTGCCGCAAGTTGTAATTGGGGTTCATATGAGAAACGCTCAAATGGCGAAAAGTCTTGGACTTGCTTTGATATCAAATCATTATAAGCTTTCTGAACGTCCGCTACCCCCAAACTGTCAATAGACATATAAACATCAAGCTCGAAAAGTGGCTCAGCAGATCGTCTTGGGCTAATTTCTATAGCCATATCTTTCGGATTTAGTGAAACCTCAACAGATTGAGTGATAAGAGGGTATCTAATATTAAATTCATTTGTTTTCCATACACCAAGCCCCATACCCCATACTAATTCAATTTGGGTATCAACAATCGAACCTTCTAATTGCTGCTTTAAGGTGAACAGCTCTGAATATAGTTTAATTGTACGGCGTCGTTTTTTCTCTTCTTCTGCCCAACTGTTCCATTGATTATGTACGTAATCTTGAAATAAACGCTCAATAGTTTCTCGATGCTCATATTCTGATAACAACATCAGTGTGGGCTGTTCTTGTACCGTATTGTTTTTTCCATTCCCAATAACATTAACGGTGTCAATTTTGTCCAGATCTACAGCTCTTTTTAATAAAGGGGCTGTTTCAGTTTTTCTTGAGAGATCAAGCCAAGGTATTAATTGCTGATCTTGAGGTTCGGGAGGAGGGGTTTCTACCAGTCTTTCGATTCTTAACCACAGTTCATCATCATCTTCCGCAATATCAATGTGAACCCCAGGCGAAGAAAGCAACTCATGTTCAAAACGATTAAACAAACCATGTTTTACTA
>NZ_CALMPD010000091.1 GCF_937871865.1 uncultured Legionella sp. | reverse complement strand
AAATTGGGATAAACCTACTGTACCGAATTACCGCGGCTTGACCGCGGTATCCAGGAATGGTGTTCCGGAGTAGGGCAAATGTTCCGGATTATTGAGAGGTTACTTTATCTTAAATTGGCTATATGAACGATAGAATATGATTCTGCACGCATTATATGCTGTTAAAATTTTGAAAAAGACACTGTTTGGCAATCACTCTTGTTTAGATAACTGGAACGATAATTTATGAATCAAGTACCTTTAGCAAATCGAGTATGGCAAGATCCAATCTATTTTATAGCTTTTGGATTTGGAAGCGGGCTTATGCCTGTTGCTCCAGGAACCTGGGGCACTTTAGCCGCATTGCCACTTTATCTACTCATGATGGATGCTCATTGGAGTGTTTACCTTATTCTTACGATAATGGCGTTTGCATTGGGCGTTTGGGTTAGTGATAAAGTATCCAAAGATTTAGGGATGCACGATTACAAAGGCATTGTCTGGGATGAGGTTGTTGGCTATCTTTTGACTATGTTTCTGGCGCCTAAAGGGGGTGCATGGATGGTGCTGGGGTTCATCTTCTTTCGTATTTTTGATATTTGGAAACCACAACCTATTCGATATCTGGATCAAAAAGTACATGGTGGATTAGGTATTATGCTGGATGATGTTGGTGCCGCGGTGCCAGCCTGGTTAATAATGCAAGTACTCGCGTGGAGTTTCTCCTGATGAACGAAAATCATAAAGAACTTATTAGTATGGGATTAACTGTTGGAATAGTACTCCTTTCTCTTTTTATTGTTCATAAATTTATACCTTCCATGGTTTGGGCTGCCATTATTGTGATTGCGACGTACCCGCTGTATACAAAGTGGCGTACTTTTTTCGGTGGTCGAGATGATCTGGCATCATTTTTATTTACCACGCTTATGGGATTATTATTTCTGCTTCCCTTGAGCTGGCTGGTTGGCATCCTCATAAAAGAATCACAATTGTTTATTAACTTTTTACAGCAAATTAATAAAGACGGTGGTGCCGCACCGGAGTTTTTTAAAAATCTTCCTTTTGTTGGAAATGACCTGGTTCAATATTGGGATAAAAATATTGGACAACCAGGAAATATCAAAGATTTTTTATCTAATTTGCATATTACTTTAACTCCAGCAAGCTATTACATAAAGCAAATTGGGGTCAATCTGGCGCATCGTAGTTTTCAGGTTGGATTCACCTTATTAACTCTGTTTTTTTTCTACAGGGATGGCGATAAATTACTTCTTCAGGTCCACCATATCGGAGAATATTGTTTAGGCGAGCGTTGGTTTCGTTATTCCGACAGATTGCCCAGGGCATTAAGAGCCACTGTTAACGGCACCATCGTTGTTGGTATCGGCGTGGGTATTTTAATGGGGATTTGTTATGCTTTGGTTAATTTCCCTGCCCCGACATTGACCGGCTTTATTACGGCTTTGGCTGCAATGATTCCCTTTGTTGTACCTATTGTATTTATTATTGTTGCTTTAATTTTGCTCTCAGTCGGTAGTTTGATCAGTGCTATTATCGTTCTTGTCTGGGGCACGCTGGTTATGTTTGTTGCCGATCATTTTATCAAACCGGTGCTTATTGGCGGCGCTATTGAATTGCCTTTCCTGGCTGTTCTATTTGGCATATTGGGAGGGGTTGAAACATTAGGCTTGCTGGGGTTATTTGTCGGACCGATGATAATGGTGTTATTCGTTACCTTGTGGCAAGAGCCACAAGGTAAGCCGTACGCCAGAACCTAGGTTCGGCTTTTATCAAAAGAGAGACTTACGGTAAAGTTGAGTGAATTGATGGCATAGCGCTTGTTACCGAAGTCTTTTAAGGTATTAGTCGTCAGATAACGATAATCCATTCCAGCCCAGGTGAAGTCATCCATAAACAGTCCTACTCCAAGAATACCTTGAGCGGCGTTACTGCTGTATGTATTGCTTGTACCTTTTGACGTCTTTGTGTTTACAAAATAATAATCTTTGACTATTTCTCCCCTAGTGGTAACTCGAGCATGACCTACACCTAGCCCAACGTAAGGGAATACAGAGCCATTGTCACTTTCGTAATTGATAAAATCCCAATAGACGTTTGCCAACCCATACATGGCTGCAACACTGCCGCTAAAACCCAGGTTCGAATGTGCGCCGCATATTGATGAGTTAGAGACCGGACTGTATAAAATGCAATCATTGTTTCTAATTGAGCCGGAACTGTATCTGTTATATAGAAACTCGCCTTCGATTCTGAAATTATAGTAGCGGTAACCGAGCATGGCACCACCGCCACCACCTATCCGGCTATTATTTACTGTACCAGTATATACATTACCAGTAGTCCGGTCTGTAAAGGAAAGTTGATAATCGGTCGGTCCAGTGCTCACTTCTCCCAGCAGCCCAAGATAAAATCCGGACTCAGGATTTACAGCAAAGGCCGAGCTACTTAATAACAGATTCGTTAGTAAACCAAGTTTAATTAACTGCTTCATTAAAATAAATCCTTACTTATAATTTCCCTGATCAAAACGATAAATCGCTCCGAAATTGGCAATATGTGCCTGGAAGCTAGTCCCAAATCCACTGGGTTTATCGGTAGCAGCATATCGATAAGCCAGATTGACTGCATAATTTTCTGCGAAATTATAAGTGAGTCCCGCTGTTCCCTGATAAGCAAACGCACTGTCATTTACTGAATAAAAACTGCTGGTTAAAGGCCCGGTACTGGAGAGACTTGCTTGTAGATAGGCATAACCAATACCAAATCCTAAATAAGGCGATATTTCGGGCAACATTTCAGGAAAATCATAATAAACGTTCGCCATTAAAAAATTGCCTGAAGTGTAACCGGATACGTTATTTTGGTTTATATGATGAATCCTGAAGTCTTTCAGGCTTCCATGCAGGTATGTATATTCCGCTTCATATCGTAGTGGATTACTTTTATACCCTATACGTCCACCGGCGTTATAACCGTTTCGATAACGTGAATCATTTCTAAGTATATGATAGCCATCATAAACATCGATATTACCGGGTATATAGGTGTAGCCGCCAAATACGCTGGTATACCAGCCATCAACTGGTGTTGCTGCTGAAGCAATGCCAGTAGCCAAGAAAACAGCAGAAAGTAGTAAAATTCTCATGACATCCCTTTTATTATTATTATTTTTTAACTAAGCCATGTTAGCGATTTACTCTGAATTTGCAAGCCTTCTGTAATGCTTTGAACGGTTAGATCATTTAAATAATTAAATGAGTTCAAGGATTTTGTTACTTGTATAAAAATATTATTGAGGTAAGATAAAAGATGGATATGAAAAAGGAGTTTTTATATGCCTCACAAGAACGGTGGTAAAAAGCAGCTGATTATTATCGATCATTTAAGTTTGGTTGTTGATAAATTGATGAGTCGTGTGGCTGACGAATCGGAAGCTGGGCAGGCGGCGTTAGTTAAAATAATTGAAAGCGCCAGAAACAGATATAATAAACCGATTGAATCCTGGATAACCGGATGGTTTTATCAGTATTCCAGAGTTCGTGGTCACGAAATAGATCTAGCTATTCAGAGCATAGAAAAATTCCCGGATGCCTACACTCGATTGCAGGAATTCAAGATTTTAATCGATTCAGGTAAATGGCATCACGGCTCATTTAACTATTATTTTATTGATGAGCTCATTCATAGCCTCCCTGGATACGAGCCTTTAACTGATGAAATCCGTCATGGAGTTATTGTACGGGTCAGTGAGCTAATAAAAGAAAATATTTCTTCCTTTATGCAATTATATAAAGCAAATCGTAAACTCATCGAAAGCAAAGAACAGGAACTGAAGCAAACACAACAAAGTAATCAAAGAATAGTTGATAACGTCCTCATAGCTAATAATCTGGATATGGCAAAAAAATCTGCGTTGATTTCGCCAAATACAATTCAATTTTCTTTAACGAAACACAATAATCTTTGGAATTTGCATTGGGTTGATGTCTTGGGTAAAGCTTATGCCATTACACCGGGTGAAGAGCTAATTACGTTGCTGGATAGCCAAAAATCTGCTGATTTGAATAGTTTTAAAGCAATCACGCAAAGACATTTAAAACAAGAATGTGTTAAAGCCAGAGATTTGTTTCTTGATAGAGTTCAAGTATTAGTTAATCCTAGAGATCACAAAACTCAAAAAGAGCTGAATAATAAAGACTTGGCTCGCCAAAATCATCTGAATGTTTTTGTCTTACGTGGGCAAAATGGTCGTTACTCGCTTTCATGGATAAATGCTTTGGGGAATGCAAAAACTATTCTTCTAGATGGATATCCCAAATTGTCTAGCTGGCTATCAGGGCAAGCTTCGCTGACTGAAGAGCATTTTTATAAATTAAGGTCTTATTTATTGTATGTAAATACTGCCAAAGCAATTGGCCGGGAGGATTTCAAGGTTCAATTGAAAATGTGTCTGGAAAAAAGAATGCATCCTGGTAGCGAAGCGCAGCCGGATACCGAGATATCTGAACAGGTTGAAGTGAGACCTAACAAACTGGATATGAGTTTATTTGCTGACCTTGCAAGGTGTCTGGATCCTTCAAGAAAGGAAAAACAGACAGAGAAAAGCGAAGGAGTAAAGGATGAAGCTGAAATCTTGTCCGATTCACCCTCGACTCTTATTGCTCCCGGTAGACTTAACCTGGATTTATTCAGTTCGGTAGCTAAATCACTGGGTCATAAATCAAAAGAGTCTTCGGTCAAAGAGAGGGCTGTGCAAGAGGTAGCAGAACATACAGGCCCAGCCCCATCCTGTTAACTAAAAGCCATTAGTTATCGGATAACGCCAGTCTTTTCCAAATGCTATGGGACTTATTTTTATCCCTGGAGCAGACTGGCGGCGTTTGTATTCGTTGCGTTTTATTAGTTTTATGACTTGCTCTACCTCATCGGGCTTAAATCCCTTGCTGATAATTTCATTGATGCTCAAGCGTTTTTCCATATAGGCAACAATTATTTCATCAAGGATTGAATAGTCAGGCAAGCTGTCCTGATCTGTTTGATTTTCTCTAAGTTCAGCAGAGGGAGCCCTTGTTATAACACGCTCGGGGATTATTGCGGATATGCTGTTTCTGTAATGAGCTAATTCATACACCTGCGTTTTCAGCACATCCTTTAATACCGAAAAGCCTCCAGCCATGTCGCCATATAAGGTCGCGTAGCCAACCGCGGTTTCACTTTTGTTGCTGGTGGTCAGAACCATCTTGCCTGATTTATTGGACATAGCCATAAGGAATAAGCCTCTGATTCTGGCTTGAATATTTTCTTCAGTTGTGTCTGCTGCCAAACCATTAAAAATCGGATCTAAAGTCGAAATTATAGTTTCAAATGTTGGCTCAATGGAGAGGGTTGTATGAGTCACATTCAAGGCATTTAATTGTTGTAGCGCATCTTCTTTGCTAATGGATGCAGTAAAACGCGAGGGCATCATTACCGCATGCACTTTGTCAGCCCCTAATGCATCAACTGCAATAGCCAAAGTCAGGGCCGAATCAATACCACCAGATAAACCTAACAAGACACCTGGAAAATTATTTTTTGTAACATAATCCTTGGTGCCGCGGACTAAGGCTTTATAGAGCAATGCTGGTAGGGAAAGAAGAGGAGTTATTGTTCCTGTAATCCCCTCATTGCTCAACTGGATAGTGCGTAAATCTTCCTCAAACGCAAGGGAGCGGGCGCATATGGCCCCTGTTTTATCTAAAGCAAACGATTGCCCATCAAAGAGCAGTTCATCCTGGCCGCCAATCTGATTGACATAGATCATGGCAATACCTTGTCTTGAATAGGATTTTAACAAGGTTTCTCTATTTGAATATTTCGAACAATCAAAAGGAGAGGCATTGATGCTTATTATTGCGCATACACCCGCATCAATTAAATCATCAACGGGTCCGGGTTGCCATAAATCTTCACAAATGCATATTCCTAATTTGTAATTTTTTATCGTTAAAGTGCAGGGGTCTTGTTTTCCGGGGGTAAAATATCGGGCTTCGTCGAATACATCATAATTAGGTAAATTCTGTTTATGATATTCTCTAATTTTTTGTCCTAAATGCAGAATACTGACACTGTTATAGCATGCTTCTTTTTCGACAGCTGGATGACCAAGCACCACATAACATTCTTTAGATGCTGCCTGAATACGCTCCATACTTTCTTTAATTGCCTGGTGAAACTCATTGCGCAATAAAAGATCTTCTGGAGGATAGCCGCAAAGCGCTAATTCTGGAAAAATAATTAAATCATGATGAGTTTGCTGTGCTTCTATGATCTCAATAATTCTAGTTTCATTAGACTTGATTGCACCAACTGTTGGATTAATCTGCGCCATCAATATATTCAGATTTGATTGCATGGTATTTCGTCAAAAGATGTCGTGAACTGGTAATTGTAACGTATCTGAGTGCAAAGATATATTTCAACAATTCCGATTGCTATTTAATCCGTTGAAATTTATAGTCGCAACTGTTGAACGAAGAAACAAAGCCGCCCAACTCAAAATCAAGTTGACTGTGCCGTTAACCTGGTTATGCGCAACCAGGTTAACCTTCGCTAATAACTAACTCTCTTTAAGGAGTAGGGATATCCATAGGCTCCGCACGAACTTGCTCTTTAACCGCATCGTAACCATCACGATGATTTGCCATATAAATCAAAGACCAACCACTGACCATCGACCCATCACCAAAGACACATATATCCGTCTCACCTAAAGAATTAGAGAATCCACCGCTGGTAATAAATCCAATACCTGTACCACCAATATTTTTACATACATTATGGGAAGGATTGGTAAACTCTCCTTTCAATATAGGGGAATCATCATTAATCGGGCGCATTTTTTTAATAAACGTGGCGGCGATACTTGGCTTATCAGAAGAAAACGTTTCTAAACCGATAGCAATAAAACCGTTATCGGCAAAGAAATTACAGAACGTTTTAGACTGCCCTTGTACATAGCCCTTAGGCGTTAAAAATTCTGCCGTCATAGTTTCCACCGTTCCACCGGCATTACGGCAATATTGTGCTTGCTCTTCCACTGTATTAGCATAAATATTAGAAGCTAATAAGCTAAAAGCGAAAAAAGCGGAAGATTTCATTTGCATAAATACACACTCACAAAATATTGAAAATATATTTCACAGTTAAATAATTATCGTATACTTAAGAGTCTTTTTATCAGCTCAATAAAGCGCTCTGTTATAAAAAAACATTGATTCAAAAAATCTTAGTATGGCGTCAAACTGCAATGCTTGTCCGTTCCAAGGAGTAACGGTATCTTTTCGGTTTCCATCACAACATTGTGAACTCCCTTTAAATGAGTAACAGTATAAAGCAAAAGTTAACTTGACGGTGCCTCTTCCAATAATTACTCTAAAGCAACTCAAAATCAAATTATTCAATTAACGAAAGAAATCGACATAGGGTAATAAAATGAAATGTAGGAAGCCATGGTTTTATTTGGGAGTTATTTCAGGGTTTTTATCTGGCTTCCTATATTTTGCTTATAATGTTTATATTCATGGAAATTCCAGAGGTGTCGGCCTTTATAACGGAAGTAGTTACAGTAGCCATTACAATAATCCATAGGAGTTAGAGAAGTGAACGTTCTGCAATTTTGTACTGGGTTTATGATGGGGCTGGGGCTGTGGGGATTAATTTTGATGGTTTTATTAATTCTCAATTAATTATATGACTCCAATGTAATGAACCATACCCCCCCCGCTGAGGGAACTGCATGTACTCAACAATTAGTCATCCAAATGGATGGAGTGGATTTCCCTGTTATGACTTAAAGTTGCTTGCAGCATTATTGGATTAGTACTGTTCGAAAGTAAACACTAAAAATGAGTATGTTATAATACTACCGGTAATTTTCAGGATAGTTGTCGCTTGAAGCAGAGCAGATTTGCTCTACTT
>NZ_CALMPD010000090.1 GCF_937871865.1 uncultured Legionella sp. | reverse complement strand
CAAACAAGCACAAAGTATAGACGCGCAAGTTCGCAAGGGCGAAAAAGGCACCACAATCCAATATTGGAAATTTCATGAAGAACAAACCAAGCACGATGATGCTGGTAAACCTATGCTTGACGAACAGGGCAATCCATTAAAAGTGCAGGTGAATCTTGAACGACCTAAGGTGTTTTATGCAACGGTATTTTATGCTTCGCAAATTGATAATATGCCAGAACTCATTGCACAAGAGCCAGATTGGTCCTTAATTGAAAGAGCAGAAAAACTACTCCATAACTCAGGTGCTAACATTGAGCATTCTGAAGCAGACAGAGCTTTTTACAGATTATCGACTGATAGCATTCATCTTCCCCCTAAAGAGCAGTTTAAATCTGCGGCCAACTACTATGCTACTGCCCTACATGAACTAGGGCATTGGAGCGGTCATCCCTCAAGATTGGATAGAGATTTAGGCCATCCCTTTGGTTCAGATGCTTATGCTAAAGAAGAATTAAGGGCAGAAATTGCAAGTATGCTTTTAGGTGCCGAACTTGGTATAGGTCATGACCCTTCTCAACACACCGCATACATCAAATCATGGATACGGGTTTTAGAAGACGACCCTTTAGAAATATTCAGGGCATCCGCTGATGCAGAGAAAATAGTGAATCACTTATGTGCATTAGAACAAACTCAAGATATTAATCTGGGAGAATTTATTGAAATCAAGGAGGATAAACTCAAAGAGAAAGTCGTTATGGCGTCTGAAAATATCACTTCTGAAAAAGTCTGGTTAAGCATTCCCTTCCAACAAAAAGAAATTGCCAAATCCACTATAGGAAAACTCCCTGATGGAACACCAGCTATTGCCTGGGATAAAGTACAAAAGTGTTGGTATGCAAAACCTGGCGTTTCTGCTGAGAAAATCAGAGCCTGGATTCCTGAGCATCAGTCACAATTACAGGTTAAAGCACCTACACCTGAAGATGAATTTAAAGCGGCCTTATTAAGCCTTGGCGCTATTGTTTCAGGAGCACATCCAATCATGGATGGCAAACCTCATCGTATCACCACAGAGGGTGATATCAATAATGAGAAGGCAGGATTTTATGTAGCTTATTTAGATGGTATTCCAGCAGGATACATTATAAATAATCGGACTGGTGCCGAACTAAAGTGGAAATCTAAGGGTTACATTTTAACTGACGAGCAGAAGGCAACACTTAAAGTAGAGGCACTTAAGCATCAACAAACCCGTCAATGTGAGCTTGAGGCCAAACAAAAAAATACCGCATTAAGGCTCAAACAAAAATTATCCACGATGATAGAAGTAAAAGAACCAACACCTTATATGCTGGCCAAAGGTATTCAGGTTCATTCTGGTGTATATACTGATGAAGAAAAAAAATTAACCTGCATCCCAGCAATAGATTGCGAAGGTAACCTTTGGACTGTCCAGTATATTGCGGAAGATGGGACAAAACGGTTTGCAAAAGACTCAAAAAAAGAAGGTTTCTTTCATGTGTTGGGTGGTTTAGAAAAGCTAGCAGATGCGCCTGTGATTATAATTGCAGAAGGTTATGCTACGGCTGCAACAATAAAAGAGGCAATCCAATTGTCAGCAGTTGTTTCAGCATTTGATTCGGGAAATCTTAAAGCAGTAGCCGTTGCAATGCGTGAAATTCACCCTCAAAAACCTATCATCATAGCCGCTGATGATGATAAACATATTGAATTATTATCTCCTAAGCGCACAAATCCTGGTAAAGAAAAAGCGATTGAAGCTGCAGATGCAGTCAATGGCTTAATTGTTTTACCAATTTTTTCCCCAGGTGAACAATCATCAAACCCTAAGCAATTCAATGATTTTAATGACTTAGCTTACAGGAGTAAGTTAGGCATTGAAGGTGTAAAACGTCAGCTAAAGTCAAAAATTGATAGTATTGTTAAGCAAAACAGCCGCTTGCAATTAACGCCAAAGACAAATGTGATTAGTATCACCTAGGATCAATTGAATATGGCAGCAATTGACAGGTTCAAATGTTGCCAACATCTAACCTTCTATTTATCTTGTAATTTCTAAATTTCTCAATGTATACTTCCATCAGGTTTGTCGACATCCCTGGTTATGAGAGGCCAAAAAACGATTTTCAAAAGCGTAATCTGTTTTGTGGTTAATCTTTATTAACTGCTGGCAGTTTTCCTTAAACACTCATGAAAACAAAATTAAGCCCAGCTATTTAATAAGGATCTATAAATGTCCATTTCAAAACTGTGCGCGGATCAACTTCGTGTCATTTCCAATAATCATGGGGTTAAACTAAAATCAAGCCATGCTCATGAGCTTGTTGCTGCATTTTTTGGTTATAAATCAAAGGCTGCTTTACTGTCGGATGCCTTCGCACCCATAGAGAATATTGGGCAAGCAGAAATTTTTGTTCTCACTCCATCCGCTTTTATAGAAGAACGTCGGAAATGCCTTGTGGATTTACCATCAGACCTTCCAGACACTTATGTATTAGGCGAAGAAATGTTTACTTTCCTGGCTGCTCAAAAAATGCTTGTAGCTAATTCGTTTCCGTCATGGATCCATCTTTCTGAAACACTCACTACAGAATATCTACAAAAGAATGGCCATTTAATATTACCAAGAAATTTTGGTCCTTTTGAAAAGGCAGGCAATATTTTTAACAAACCGCTATATGACTTTAATCCTGATATAGAAACTACAAGTAATGGCGTAAAAATAACAGTATCTAACAAATACTACGGTTCAAGCCATGTAAATTTTCAACCTATCGATGTTGTCCTAACAATCAAACTGCAGCGTATTGCTGGCCATTTTGGTTATGCAAAACCAGAAATCTCCTTAATTTGATATTTCTAGTCACCAGCTCTTTAAATTAGGAAACATAATGAAATCTTTAAAAATAAAGCTTCCTTTTGGATTAAATGAAAATAATGTCATTGTTCATATTGCTAATGTTGAGAGTGGTAAGAGTTGCAATTGTATTTGTCCATCTTGCAGTACCCCCCTAATCGCAGCGAAAGGCACAAAAAATCAGCACCACTTTAAGCATGCAACTACTATTGAATGTGAAGAAGGATTGGAAAGTGCCATCCACATGGCTGCTAAGCAGATTATAAAGGAACGAAAACAAATTAAGCTCCCTGAATATACCATCAACAAAAACATTTTAGATTCGAAAGGGAAAATGCATTTCGAATCTAAAACTCTTGTCGCGAGAGGCAGGTCTATTTCCTTTGACTCTGTACAAGAAGAACAAGAGCTCAATCAAATGCGGGCCGATATTCTAGCTATAACAAACAATCAGAAACTCATGATAGAAGTATTTTATCGACATAAAGTTGACGAGCAAAAAATTGAGAAAATTAAGGCTGCTAATATATCTACTATTGAAATTGATCTATCTGACCTTACACCGAACGATGTAAGGAACTGGGAAACTTTTTGGCTATGTATTAATGATCCGAATCGTGCTCAATGGCTGTATAACGCCCGAGCTTCTTCTGAAAGTAAGGAACTTGAAAAACAATTGAGCCTAAGGGTTCAGAAAATAGAAAAAGAATATCAGCAGGAACAAATTAAGAGATTAAAGCAAGAGCAAGAAGCGAAACCATTGTTAGAAAAGGCTATTGAAGAGTTAAAGATAATTCGTAGTAAGAAATATGGAGAGCAACTTGAACAGGAAGATGAAAAACATCCTGCATGGAGTTTTTATATCAAATATCTTCAGCATTCATCAGGTGAATTACCAGATTATCTTAGTGTAGATGTCTCTGACGGAGATTGGATTTTCGGCTGCAATAAAGTTCTATGGCAAACGGCTTTTTATTATAATTTCATCATTCTTAATAAGAACAACAGAAATTATTTCTCTATTAAGGAGATAGGTGAATGGCTTCAAAATACAGCTAAATGTAAGATCCCTTCATGTGCTCAAACTATAGGAAAATACGGCAGACGCTTTCCTGAACTTCTTCCCACTGATATCTCAATAAATATTCCCTCATCATGGAAAACGCTGAGGGAATATTTTAACCATCTCGGCAAAATAGGAATACTTATTTATTCAGGAAGTGATCGTCGCAATCGAGGAAGCTGCTGGTTCCAAATTCTCGGAAGAGACTTTAATTCTTATAGCCCTTTCCCTTCTTCTTTAATCGAGAAGTTTTCCGTCGCACATGGTTATCAAGTTTGAATCCTTGCCGCTCCAGGTGATCATGTGCATCAACCTGCAGTAGCACTTGACCTCTTCTGGTGAGCTGAACCAAATCGCATTGGGACAAGCTTCGCAAGCCGTTGTGATCTTTGGCTGGCGAGCCTTGTCTAAGGCTGAAAGAGTCGGGCTTCGGAATCCGAATTCCAGTGGTTGTTCCAGTAACCTCATGGCTTCTTGGAGTTCTTCTTCGATGGTATTGCCAGTTTGATCTTGATTGCTCATGAGATTTCTCCTGTTCAAAGTTTAGTTTTTGACGTTGATTTTCCAAATCCAAATCAGCAAAAGTGATCGGCATTTGGTATTGAATGACAATTTGCAAAATAATCTTTTTAAATAGTGGAGACCCGTTCACACAAATGCAGTCACCATAACGCTGCCGTGCCATCTCCAACGCTCTTTTAAGCGCTGAAATAGAACCACCTTTAGAAATGAAAATTTCCTTTCCATTATCCCTAATAACGCTCTTATCTTTCTTATAAATCTCAGTGCCTTCTTTGGTAACAGAGTCGATTTGTCTAAAATTGAAAATAGTAGAAACTGAGTCTTTACCTGAAATGGTGTAATCATGATTATTTTTACGATTACGATAACGCATTGCCACTAAGGCCTCCTGATCGCCTTCTTGTGCTTTTTGTTTCAACCAATCAGCCCAGGTTTTGTTCCGGTAAAAATCTAATAACCTGCTTCGTTCTTTGGCGTAATTTTTTCTTATGCTATCGATTTCATTAAGTAACGTTTTGTTGATGTGACTATATAGAAATTTTTTCTGTATTTTAGAAAGGTTCATTAATTTTAAAGCCGTTCTTTTAATTCGACCTCGCTTTTTAGCCTTCTCAATTAGTTTGGCTCTAGCCTCCCGCAAATTTTTAAGTTTGTCTGAAATAATGTGTTTATTGTGTGATTTTTCATGCTTATATGTGGCATAGAGCGCAGAGCCAAGTATCTTTTTATTTAATGGTTCATAACGGTAAACATTAGACTCAGGTGCATCGCCCTCTGAGTAAGATGGTACGAAAGGACCTAGCTTGGCTTCGAGATTTTTTTTAGAAAAGGTTCTGGAAATAGAGCTAGCTTTAACAGTCATTTCTTGCGGATTGCAGAAAACAAAACCGTTCGCTTTAACACGTATTATCAACCCATGTTCTGCCAAAATACTATGAATCTCCTTCCAGCTTCTAGACGCCTCTATTTTTTCTTTACAATGACGCTTCATCCAGTTAATTAAACTTTCAATACCTGAATGGTGCTCCATATCATCAGCAAGATTTTCCGAACGGTTTTTCCGAGTTTGATGATTGGTTATTTGAAGGTCTAATTCAATTTCGAGCTGGGATGCAGCTTGCGCAAAGGTCTTATATGCTCTGTAAGGTTCAATCATATTAAAGGTTTGAGGATGAATTTTATTAATCGCAACATGAATATGAAGATTGTCCGTGTCATGATGAACAACTGAGATTCTTTGGTGTTCTTTAAACCCAATCGACAATGCGACTCTATCTTCAATTTCCCGTAAAACTTGAGGGGAAGGAT
>NZ_CALMPD010000089.1 GCF_937871865.1 uncultured Legionella sp. | reverse complement strand
CTGACAGACACTTCCGAAAAACCGGACACTGTCAGATCAAGTCTGAGCTACTACAAGTAAAGGGGGCGGCCAGTTACTTTGGGTAGTGTTTTAACAACTGTGTCATTTCAATCGCTGCCTCGTTAATATTTTATTTCTAATCGTTCCTGGAGCAATTGAGTTATATTTAATATAAATTGAGTTAGCTGCTCTATTGTTTTGGCATGTTCAATTTCTTTGATTTCGCGGGAAAAAAACATTGGCGACTTGTTTGAGTCAGTAGTGAATGCATTTAATACTTCATTTATAACATCAAAAAAATCAAGGAGAAACTCTTTGTTTTGGTTTCCATAAAAGGGTAAATTTTCCAAATTGTGTTCAGTAAGATGTTTTTTTATGGTGCAATTCATGTTCATTATTAAATTTTTTGATGAGGTGTCACATAATTTGTATGAAATCATTTCTTTCTTTAAATTGATAATCAAAGAAATAATAAATTCGGGTAAGTGCTTTTTTCCGGCAGTAGATAAACAGTTATCAAGAAAAGCTTCACAATCTCTTATTTTGTTCTGTCTTTTTTGTTGCTCTTGTCTCAATGCCTCAATAAAATAATCTGATTTTTTTTGTAATGACTTGACTTCTATTGAAGTAAATACTGATTTGTTTTTTTGAATTTGTTCACATTTTTTTTGATTTTCACTGAAATTCTTTCTTAAATCATAAAAATCAATTCCATGATTTAAATAGAGTTCTATTTCAGCTATGGCCATTTGCTGGCTTTTGGTTGAGTGTATATCGATGATCATTTTTTTTTCTATATTTACTGCTATTTGCTTCCTTTCTATAATTTCTTGTTCGATATCTCTGATTGAATTGAAATAAATCCCATTTTTATTGCTAGAAAATTCAAGAGCATTGAACATAAGTTTCTCTGACAAATATTTAAAATATCCATTTTCTTCAAAGCTTTTAAGCAGCTTTATTAGTCTTTCTTTTAGAACATGTACTTGCTTCTTTGCATCTGTGTGTATCTCAATGTATCGTTGAGCATAATTTTCATTATTATTAGGTGGTTGAATTGAATCTTGCGTATCAATATCTTTCGATAATTTTTTGATAGGAGGAGGACAATACATCAAATTAATTTTAAATATAGCGTGGTTAAATTCGGTAATAATATTAGTAAGCAGTTCTTGTATATTGATATGACTTTTTAGCTTAATGGTTTGCAATTTTGTTATAAGGTCAACTGTTTCTTCTTTGAATATCGCTGATAAATCACTATCTATGGGATCGAGTATTATGGTTGACGATAGGAGGCTGCTCTCTTTTTTTTCTTTTTCCTTTGCCGCGGAGATTAACAGTGATTTTATTTGCGTCGTTGTCGTTTTTTCAATTTTAGCAAGCTCACAAGACTTTATAATACTTGTTTTTTTCTCTGTAAGTGCCCCATAATTGTGGATTTCATTTATTATTATCTGGATAGAATGAAGTAATTTATTATATTCGTTTTCTTTGTTTATCAGATCTAATACTAAATGTTCTGGCAATTGATTTTTATTAACTCTTAATGCATCAGTTCGCACCTGAACATTGTTTTTTGTATTCTTATCTTGTTTTATGCTTGTGTTATTCAGGAAATCTTGAATTGATTTATTTATTTCTGATGACAGTCTTCTGCTTTCTATATTGATATTTTCCCTAAATCCAATAACGACTTCTGAAGAGGGGAAAATTGAATTCTCACTTGGTTTTATATCGTCAACCACGCCATTAATGTGGCTATTAATTGAGTTGTTATTTGTCATTTCGTTGACTGAAAACGGTTGCGGTTCAGGAAAATCAATATAGTTTCTTTTTCGTTTTGTTTGTAATTGGACGTGACGCGTCTTTGTCATCAGGGTATTGTTATCAATGAGCTCAATTAACGTATTTAATTTAAACTTAGTTAACTGATAGCGTTTATTTACTATAGCCTCTTTGAATAATTCTTGTATTTTTTCATGGCAGATATCGCTAATTTCTATTTTCAGGGTTTGCTCAGCGGATAATGAATCGCCCTTCTGAAAAAGGAATAACTGTGTTTCAGTAAGGATGTACATGGAGTATCTGAATTCATGGAGATCCTCTTTAGTGGGATTCCCTGATATTTTTACCAGGCCAAATTGGGATAGTTCTTTGTTTTGTATCGTTTTATCCTTCATAACGCTCATCTATACGTTAAAATATTAGTATGCATGCATCCGGGCATTGAGATTTTGATTAAAACGGGTATTCGTTGAACATGTACTTTCTAGTTACGATGATTTCGATCTATGCTGTCAGCGGATGCACGAAATTAATCCATTTTTTATTCTGATTGTTTTATCGATTACATAAATCTTTTAAACGGTTCACATATTTGTACATCAAATTGTTGATTACAACAAGAATAATTGATTTCTTATCAATGGTGCTGTTTTTAGTAAACAGAATTTAATCTCAGATTGAGTATAATATTGACTATCGTGACTGATCCTATTAACCCGTTAACCTAGGCGAGTCTTTATTATTGTGCCGTTCTCATTTTTTCCTTCTACAATCTTGTTTGATGACATCAATGGCTTAATAAACATAAATTCCCTCATCGTAGAACTCATGCTCCTCTTGCTGCTTCTTTCAGATAGTCACTTGGTACTGTTTTGGAGGCAGGAAAAATCCATTTTATAATATTAATGCGGTCTTCTCTCGCAGCAGAAGCAAGTGCATCTTTATAGTTTGCTCCTTTTTTCGCAAGTGAAACAATTACTTTCTTGTTACCCACGGCTCCTGCCCCTTGCATTGCTCCTTGCAACACATATTCTCTATGAATGACTCCATCGTTATCGGGTTTAATTTTTGCTCTTTTAATATAAAGATACATTTGATCAATGTGACCTCCCAATGCAGCACCCAAGGCAGCATCCTGAAGCTGATAATATATATAACCTCGAGTCGAACTTCCATCTGCTAATTCAAATCCTTTTACAGCTAAATCAATATACGTATCAACAGCGACAAAATTCCCCTGTTTTGCTAACTCTACAATGGCTGAACCAACTGAATGGTTTTTAAAAATGGCTTCATTCATGTATGGAAACTAGCAAAATAAATTTATTGAGCCAATAAATAATAGGGCGTAAATAAGTGTATTTTAATAGGTGAAACGCTTTATCTGCACATCTATCTTGGCTTATACTCTTTTCTGGATTCAGAGGCATTATTGTCAAAGCAATAACCAGGAAATTTTTAATAGGAAGAACTTTACATGAAAGGAAAAGATGAAAAAATAGTGAAAGATCTTGAGCCAGGGCTCTCTTCTACAGATCCTACCTCCATTCAATCACCAGTAACCCGAAGAGGGCCGACATTAATTCGTCCAGAAGACATGGAAAAATACATGAAAAATCCTTCTCTAGGTTTTTTCTCGGTGGCAGTAAAGGATGAGCCTGAATTTAATAATGATTCGTTTAGCTCTGAATCAGACTGTGATGAGTTTAGCTCTGATGCACGTGGCTTGCTGGCCCCTCAATAAGTGTTAAAGATAGCTCCAAATATAAAAGGCTGCCAGTCAAACGTAGTCACTTTCTTGCAAACGAGATTTTACTGACTGTTTATAATCAGTGCCTTTATTTACACCGATGAGGAATGATTAGACTGAATCGTAATGCGTATATGGATGAGTTTTATATACGCATTACGGGTAAACACTCTGCTTTTACATTCCCTTATCTGAGTAAAAATACCCATTGATAAAATTTGAAGGTAAAATGTCTGGATTATTTATCGATTCCGGAAAACTCCAGGTCATGCCACTGTCATTGCTTAATGCTAATAAAGGGTAATAAACAGTGTCGATAGTATAGTCACCAGCAGCAATGCAGATGTTTTGCTGGCACTTCACTGTGCCGAATGAGCCATTACCCAGCTCAGCTTCTGGAACAGAGGTTCTTGCTGAGGAAGGGGAGTGCCAGCTCTGTCCTTTATCGTGACTGATGGTAATTAATGGATAGGTATTAAAATAATTTGAAAAGGAACCACCGGCGATGCAGCCTGTTTCATTGCACGAAGCGCTCTCATAAGAGCCATATTCCAAATGGGTTCCAAGTTCGGAGTCCTGGACAGGTTTCTGCAGTTGCCAATGCTTACCTCCATCTGCGCTGGAAACCAACATCGGTATAGTAATCTCACCATTGTTATAACTGCCTACCGCAATGCAAAAACCAGCTTTGCAATCGACAGCTCTAAACCACCCAGACTCAAAATCAGAAGGAAGGGGAAATGAGGGCTTATCCCAGTTTTTCCCTGCATTCGTGCTGTGCAATAAAAGCGGGGCCACTGTGTTTTGGGGATTAGTGTACTCTCCAACAGCAACACAAAGACTGCTATCACAGGATGAAGCAAAAAGATAAGAATCTGAATTACCTGCTAAATCAATGAGTTCATCGTTGTAAACAGCAGTATTCCAGCTAAGGCCATCATCCTTACTTGTCATTATTAAAGGATGTCTTTGTGTTTGCGTATCGAGATAAGTGCCTGCAGCAAGGCAGCCTATATTGCTGCAACGGACAGTATTGAACCATCCCTCCTTAAAATCAGTTGGCAGGCTATTGTCTGGAATCATTGAATAATGCCAATTGCCTTTAGAATCAGATACAGCCAATAATGGGCGAGAGCCATTGGAATTTGCATACATTCCAACAGCAATACATCTTGTATCTGTGCATATTGAATCATTAAATTGCCCCGTCTGAAAATCCGTAGGTCGGTGTTTGATGTCTTGTAGTGACCACTTTAAACCTCGATCGCTGCTTTGCATTAATAAGGGGACTGATGATTCTCCTGTATTGAGGTAATTGCCTGTGGCAATGCAAACAAAATTATTACAAGAAGACCTGCCTAATCCGCCATCTACAAAATCGGCAGGTAGTGGGGCTTGATGAATAGACGCTGGATATTGCCAGGTATCTCCCAGGCTGTCACTTTGTATTAATAATGGTCTTCTGATGTTGCCATCAAAAAAATAACCTGTGGCGATGAGCGGGAGAGGTTGCTGAGACTGTATAGATGAAAAACCAAGTAATAACGGTAAGGCAAAAAGCAGAACTAATTGTTTCAAGGTTGGTATCATTTTTTCCATTTGAAAATCCTTATATTTCAATTGATTGGACCGTGGGGGATTATAATGGATTTATGGACTAATGGAACTTATTTTAATTGGCAAAACATAAGAGCAGGCGATGCACTCATTATTCCTTATTATGTAATATCTCAAAATGACGATAGGTATATTCTAACAATTAAACAAGTAGATTGGGTGCTTGCAAACCAGACCGCTGTTTCTTACTGCAACTTGTGTAACGAGATATATTTAGATTTTGTTGCGAAGGCTGTTTAAGCCTCCGCAGAATTGATAATTACTTTTTAGTAATTCATAACCCAACTAGTCGCGTTGACTTTGCCGGGTACTTTAGGATTTGAATAGTAGTGCTCGCTTAACAATTTACTTGCTTTGGCATTAAAGACATAACCAGATCCTTTTTTCTCGATTTGATTTTTTAAACAAGTGCCAAATGATCCACTGCTAGAAGGACAAAATGCTGTATTAAAGTCGTAGTATTTTGCTACTGAGCTGACATCTGCTTTATAACCTTTAAAATAGTAGGTTGTATAATTTTGAATGCTCCAGGGGCCATTAGTCGCTCGATTGATACTCACGGTTTTAAATGATGAAGCATTCTCATGTCCAGTACTCAATCCAGCAGAAAAAATTATCGGGATAGTTTGTTTACTGGTTTTGATCACACTTAATTCATCATAGTGCGAATGGGCGCCAAATAGGCCAATCACAACGTTTGGATAAGCATTTATCATCTCTTTGAAGGCTGATTTGTATTCCGGCATCCATGAATTGGGTGCTACATGCATCGTCAGGATTACTTGTTCTTTATTGGCCTGGCTTTGTTTCAGTTCGTTGCGCAGCCATTCTAATTGTTCTGTATCACCTTTACGAGAAGGTGAAAAACCTGGTCTTGAAACAAAAATAACACTGTTTAATGAGATCAGTTTTAAATGATCGCCAATGTATGCAGAATAATATCCATAGGTTTCATTTTTATTAATAATGCAGGGTTGGTTATCAAATGGGCATCTGGTTCCTGTGGAAAGAAATCCTCCCATGCCTGTTACTCTTTTGAAGATTTCGTAAGCGGAATCTCCTTTATACTTAAACTGTCCGTAATTTCGTTCTAATGAGTCGTTATTACCAAAGCTATAAAATATCGGCATAGGATTTAGTTGCTCGTAAAATGTCTGAAAAATGCTATCTATATATTGAGCTCTTTTTGAGCCTGCATTATGAGAGGGTAAATCACCTAGGACAACAACAAAGGAGGGATTTTCTGACAGTTGAGGTAATTGATTACTGAATTTGGAAACCAGGGTGATAAATGAAGGCCTATCTAAATCTCCACCTTTATGTGAATCATTGGGGTTAATATTGATTGCTTTATCGCTATTAATATCAACATGCGGATCAGATACAAGTGCGAAATCTACCTGATTTGTATCACCTGCGGAAGCTGCAAAACTTCCCGTTGAACAAAAGAAAATGCCAGTCAAAAAAGTTACCATTACAATGTGGTTCATTTTAAAATTAATCATGATTGATACTTCCTATGTTTAATTTATCTGTAGAGCTTTTAATTTACTATTTGTTTGTTATTTGTTCATTAGGGGGGGTATAGGTAATTTTTACCTATATAGGGGGGCTCCAAGCAAAAACAGAAGATATAATGGCTCAAATTATTTCATAGAACAATCAAATATTGGTGATTTAGGAAGGATTTTATTACCCATTCTGTTTGCTATACAAGCTATTTGGAACTGGTGGACGTTGCTCATAAGTGAACAAACAATCTGACACTCATAATCATCGTAATGAAACACGAGATGAGAATACTCATCAATCCTATCTTACGACCAAAAATTTTCGATTGGTATTACACATGAAATTTAATTAATTTTACTCATAATGTATTAAAATATGATTTTTCTTGAACGGGTGTCTCAATTTGAAGCTATCTCACGAGCTATTTAGCGAAGCACTTATAAAATTACACTTACTTATATATGAAGGAGTATGTCAGGGTTATCAAATGATGTGGGTTCAGCATCTGTGTGGGAATAGGGAAAATGAATTTTTTTCTTTCTTGAGCAAAATTGCAGAGTATCCTGATTTGGAGACGTTAGTGCGCTCATTAAATTCACGTAATAATATTAAATTAACGAATTTTTTTGAAGAAATTGCTCATTATCAAAATCCTGATAATTATAGCGAGGTGCTCTATTTAGGAGAAAACAACCAACAAATTGAATTAATTTCTGAACAATTATCTTCACGACTGCCATCGTCTGAATTAATAGAACAGGTACCTATCAAATCGATTTACCAAAAATCCTTTATTTTATGTAGAGTTGAACTTGGATATTATTTAAATGAGCTAATAAAAAAATTAAATTTATTAGTTGGGGTTCCAATTGCTATCCTGATAAGTAATGACATACATACAATAGGTATTAAATGGGATTCTATCTCCGGATTATGGTCAAATAGTGATATCAATCTTATCGGAGATGATAATTATCTTAAACCTACTTATAATACCCCTGAAATCACTGAGCTGATATTTGATTCTTTATTCGATACCGAGGGCGAATATGCCGGGTTTACTATCAATATTGTAATGAACAAAATGGACTATGCTCAAAATAGTGAATTAAGTAATTTTTTTACATCTTTTGTTGTAACCTTACCCGACTACGCGGTTCAATCGCAACGTAAAAATGCAAGAAAAATCGATCTTCTCTACATTGCTGTAAGCACTTTATGTCTGGATGATGTAAATAATCTCCTCAGTCATGGAGGTGTAAATCCCAATTCACTGAATAATTCAGGATTATCGCCATTAAATATAGCTTGTATTAAAGGGGCATTTAAATTAGTTCAGGCGCTAATAGCTCATCCTGATATAGATCCTAATATAAGAGATGCTGATGGTTATTCTCCATTAGATGTAGCATGTGGGAATGGTGATGCGGCAATAGTGAGTGAGCTCTTAGCTCATAAATTCATTGCCATAAATGAATGGAGTCCATTGAAACAAACACCACTTCATGTTGCTTGCCGAATTAAATCTATAGCAACAATCAAACGATTGTTAACTCATCCAGAGATAGATCCTAATGTTGTAGATGAGGACGGTTATTCTCCATTAGATGTAGCATGTGGGAATGGTGATGCGGCAATAGTAAGTGAGCTCTTAGCTCATAAATTCATTGCTATAAATGTATGGAGTCCATTGAAACAAACACCACTTCATGCTGCATGCCAAATTAAATCTATAGCAACAGTCAAACGATTGTTAACTCATCCTGAGATAGATCCTAATGTCGTAGATGGGGACGGTTATTCTCCATTATATTTAGCATGTGGGAATGGTGATGCAGCAATAGTGAGTGAGCTCTTAACTCATAAATACATTGCTATAAATGTATGGAGTCCATTGAAACAAACACCACTTCATGCTGCATGCCAGATTAACTCTATAGCAACAGCCAAACGATTGTTAACTCATACAGAGATAGATCCTAATGCCGTAGATGGGGGGGGCTATTCTCCATTAGATGTAGCTTGTCTGGATGGAAATGTGGCAATGGTAAATGAATTATTAACTCACAAAAGTATTGATATTAATAAATGTAATCCTATCGATCAAACACCGCTACATACCGCCTGTGCATTGAATAATACAGCGATAGTAAATGTTTTATTAAGTCATAAGGATATTCTTCCTCATAAACGAAATAATGAAGGGATTTCACCTCTTGATTTAGCATTTGGGAATACAGAAATTAGATATGCCATACAAGCTTATGACTTAAGAACTATTCAAAAAGCGGTTGATACTGCTCAGAAAAAATACTCGCAATGGTATAATGGGGCAAATCATCGTGGAGAAAATGGTTTTTTTAGCTGGCTACGTCACGGAAGTACTGGGCAACGTAATGCTTTTTTAATGAATCAGACTGTTAGCAATAGTATGAGATATGACGAGGCTAAATTAATCATTAACAAGTTTTTAATAGATGAAAGTAAAACTCGTTATCATCGTCATTCTTTTGCTTCGTTTTTACTCGATGAGTTGAATCAAATTGAAGATTCTCCGTGGACAAATGTAACATGTGATTCGGGATTAAAACTATATAATAAAAGGGATGTAATAATTAAATTATCTCCTTTTGTAAATGACTATGAAGTTGAGCAAGAAACTTTCTTCATATAATACCTATTGTTTGATTATTGAAATTAATCAAAATAACCCGCTCATTTGCTAATGAGTAGAACAACGTTCACATTCTATCTCTGATTGTTGTTTTAAGTGAATGAAATTACAATCAAGCAAGCTGGATTTTTTATGGGGCATTTAAATTGAATCAAAGTCATAGCAGTTGGGCATTGTCTGCGTGTCATATACTCTTGATTACCTTAAGCAATGTTTTGGTTCAATATCCATTTGAGATTATGGGGTTTCATACAACCTGGGGAGCATTTAGTTATCCTGCGATCTTCATATTAACGGATTTGACCACGCGAATTACTTCAGCTCAAAAAGCGAGAAAAATTATTTTTTTAAGTATGGTTCCTGGATTAATATTATCTTATTTGGTGGCGAGTTATGTTGAAGTAGGAAATACTTTGGATTGGTCTGGTATATTGACATTCCATTCTATGCCGTTACGAATTGCTTTGGCTTGTTTTATTGCGTATACAGTAGGTCAATTGCTCGATATCTCTATATTTCAACGCCTTAGAAACCGGTCAAAATGGTGGTTGGCTCCTGCTCTTTCTTCCTCTATTGGTAATGTAATCGATACCGTTTTATTTTTTGCCATTGCTTTTTATCATTGTCCTCATCCCTTTTTAAGTCAGCATTGGCCTGAAATTGCAATGGTTGATGTTTTTTTTAAAATAACCATTAGTATCATTGCTTTTGTTCCAGTATATGGCATGGTTTTAAGTATTTTAGGCTTTAATTCAAGAAACAAGTTAATGGCATCATGAATGGTTTTTTCTCTTATCTGCTCTCTTGACTAAAATGAAGGAATTATTGTAGGTGTTCAATAATTCCTTCATTGAGGCGAACATTCGTGATAAAAATCTAGATAAATAATTGGTAATCTTCTGATAACGTGGTATGCATTGATTTAAACTTCTCTGTAGCATCTTGTATTGATAAGGAGTCCACGCTAACTTTTTTTTGAGGTTGGTAAAAACAGCAATAGTTTTCATAAATTGAGGTTAAAGCCTTCTCTACCTCTTGTTTCCCTGAGATGAATTTTTCCATGCTGGGAGCCAGTTCAGCGCAATTATTTACTAACTCCTTTATTCTGGTAAGCTCATCACTTAATGACGAATTTCTTAAACGTGAAAGCAGCATATTTTTTGCTAATTTTTTCAATTCTAAAAGAATAAACTGATGCATATTTTCTTCGTGATCAGTGAAGTTGCTAAATTTATCAGGAGTAGTTTTAAAATCAAAAACATCATCCATCATCTCCTGAATTTGTTTGGGGGATATCCAGGGGGAGAGGAAGGGGGAGTCCTTTTTATTTTTATAAAGCTGCTCTCTAAGTGCTTGTTGATAGTTTTTGGTTTTTTCTGAGAGTATTTCTGCAATAATAACTGCTAAAGAAAAAATATCGGC
Organism: uncultured Legionella sp.; assembly: GCF_937871865.1. GTDB lineage: Bacteria > Pseudomonadota > Gammaproteobacteria > Legionellales > Legionellaceae > Legionella. The sequence goes on along the minus strand of NZ_CALMPD010000089.1, from coordinate 20,467 downwards.
ATAAATTTCATAGGGTTTAGGCTCGTCTAAATCCCATATATCCGGATCTGTATAACCATCCGTCCCACAAAGCCCCTTTTTTTTCGAATCAATAGGAAGAGCATCTCCTAAATCAATGATACGTACTTTGGTTTCTTCATTTTCAAAATAAATTTGAATGTTTGCCGGTTTCAAATCTCTATGTAATAACTTATATTGGGTGTGTAATGTTACCAACTGTTCCATTAACTTGTATATTATGTCGCATTTTAGATTAAAGTTAAGTGGTTTTCTCTTCGTACAGTAATTAGATAAAACACTATCTGTTGAAACAGATTCATCTGTCTCATAAAGTGTTTTAAGTAAGGTTTCACCTGGAAAGTATTTCATAAGCAAGGCGTATTCTTTTTCGCGTAATTCATAACAACCGTAAAACCATCCTCTTTTTTGAAGATTTTCAATTTCGATATCGCGAGACGCTTTTGTTGTTAGAGAGGCAAATATTTTAATTGCCAAATAATTTTTGTTGATTAAATCGTAGCCTTTGACGACTGTATTGTATGCACCTTTTCCTTCAATGTGGCTTCTATCGAGTAGAATAATTGTTTTAGCTTTCAGCTCTTTATTATTTTTCATATCCCTTTGTGGAATAACTAATAACTGCAGATGAGGCTTGTCTGGATCGGTACTCATATGAATTTCAGCATCATTGAGTTGAGGTTTTAAACGACTGATGTATTCAGCCATGGTTTTTCTGTCTATAGGCAAACTATTGTAAAAGAGAGTTTCTTCTGGTGGCTCTTTTTTTAAATTAGATGAAGAACCCCATAGTGCTTGCACCAGTCGTGGGCTACCGCTGTCGCTATCAGTAAAAAACCTCCTTGGGCTAGGTTTTTTCTGTGCAGCTACAGGTGTTCTTGGGCTTCCTTCATCTCTTGGGGAGCCACTTTTGGGGGAGTTGTTTCTTGGAGGGCTATTTAAAGACAACCTTCTTTTTTCTTTCGTTCCCTCAAGAGCTAGGCTTAATGTTCTATTCCTATTTTGAGAGCGTTTATTGGGTTGATTTTTTTGATTATCCGTAGATAGGGCTGCGTTATAAGTTGTTTTCACTTCAGGAAGAGAGCTGCCTTCAGAACTTTGAGCGTCAGTTAAGAATTTGCTGTTATTTTCAAGATCATCTTTTTCTTTTAGATATTCTAAAAGCTCCAGTTTATCAATTTCAATTAACATGGTGGTTTTAAGCTCAGGAGACAATAAGGTATTCGTACGAATGTTATTTCTCCATTCGGTCAAAAGAATTTCTTTAGTGGTATCTTTTTTGCCTTCTTTATTTTGGATTAATTGTTTTTCATCTGATTTATTTTGCATTTCATATGCCCATATTAACAATAAATTAACACCTGGAACATTTGTCTTTCTATACAAGAGTTGCCAGGTTACCCATGTGACTGTATGAGGGAGTTTGAACTTTAGATGCTTACTCAAAAAATTAAATTTTGTCAGCGGGAAATCGGCTGTCCTAAAAACTACCTTTGGCCTACATTATAATAGCTACGCCGTTTTGTATAGTTATGCTCAAAAGACGTTTAAGGGCCGTTTTTTAAATTAAATGAGGTTTGTCATTGAACACTGTACGCAATGTATTCATTTATGTGCTAATCGTTCCATTTTCCATCTAACAATGGCTTTGAAATGAGAAAATTGCCACTTTGGGTAACAAATTTACAAATGCGTGGTAAAATAGTCGTTGTTGATTAAATTTGACTCATTAGTTGTAAATTAACTTAATGCTCGATTTTAGCTATTTCTGGAAGACGAATTTTCGTGGCATTGGCCGTGTCTATGACCAAGTTAAGAAAAATACGTCATCCTGAGCATAGCGAAGGATCTCCTGAATCCCGGGAGCTCTTTCGTCGTTAGTTTCTCAGGAGGACGACCAAAATTCTTAACTTAATTGCCGGAGGACCCGTGGTCACACCATGAGATTCGTAAAAATGGCTAAAGCTGAACTTAACAAACATCAGAGAAATTAAATGCCAGATGATGCTAAAAAGCCACAGACTTTATCATTAAATACAGATCATTCTACCCAAGAGGGTGATGATTCGACAAACGAGCTTACAAAAGGGAGCCAAGATACTCAGCAATCTCAAGAATCTTCCGAGGCTATGTCACTTGATAATACAGAGCAAAAAACAAAGAATAATGCCAGTGGCGTACATCAACCAGTTTTTTTTTCTGGCCCCAAACGCAAGCAAATGGTTCCTCTGTTAAAAACAGAAGCAGAGGAAGAAACAACCGAATACAAGCCCAGGACAAAGCATACTGAACTATGTGATGATCCACTGTGTGATTGTGGCGAGCAGCATGATATTAATTCTAAACAGAGTATTAACCTTCAAAAGCCATCTGTATTGTCTCGTTTTAGCTTTAATTCAGCACCTAAGCTTGATTATGAGAAGAATTTATCTCCCGATTTTTATCAACCGTTTTTACAGGAATTATTTACTTTAATTGCAAAGAACTCTTTTGATAAATTATTTATTTTGACTGGTAGTGCCGCGAAACAGTTACAAAATAGTACAGAAAGGAATCCTAATGACATCGATCTTCTATTAAAAAATGCTGATTTGGTGGAAGGGACTGCGAAATTAAAAAAAATGTTAGTGCAAATGAGTGGAGTATCTGTAGCTCACGATGATTGCGCTGGTACTTTAAGCATACAATATAAAGGAACGTTATTTAAAGTTCAAGTAATTGATTCCCAAACAAGCAAGCATTGTTTCCCGGCAAAAAAAGATGAAAATAAACACCAGCAAGTAGGGGCAATTGTTATGCTTGATGCTGCCGTAATTCCACAGAAAGAATTTTCTGATGTAGAAGATGATCTTGGGTCTGATATCGAAATTGAATGTATTAACTTTAAATTTTGATCCATTAAACCTGATATGAAACACTATTATCTTTGTTCTGATAAATCCAACATATGCAGCAACTGTTAGTATTCAAAACAGTTGCTGCATCTGAATTAGTGTGGTTGATATGAATTATTTTTAGAGATTTTACCGCTATGTTCCCCTCTTAATTCTTGCTCTTCTTCGTCCTGAACTTTTGGAGTTATACGCCTGCTGGACTTGCTGAAAAAGCCGATAGCCAATAAGTTATTGTCGTTAGCAGCTGGTGTTTCGCTTATTGAGGTTTGTTCTGTTTGAATGAGTGCTTGTTCCTGAGAAATACTTTGGGAAACGATGAGCGTCTTTGATACCAACTCTATGATTTTGAATATCATTTTATTGGCTGTAATGATATCTACTTGTGGGGGGGCGGGGGGAGTGCTGAAAGGATCTGTATGCAGGCTTTTTAGCTTATTCAGAGTAGAGCTGTTGTTGTTTTTTATTATTGCCTCTTTTAATTCATTTGGAATTAACTCATTCAGGTTGGCAGTAATTATTGTTTTTTCATTTAATTTGGGAGTGCAAATAGAATATTCAGTTTGATTATGACATAAAGCTAAAATAATTAAAGGCCATATAATCGTCCTGTCTTCAGGGCAAAAATCACCACTGGAATTATTAATCAGTTGAATACGCGAATAGTCCTTCGAAAAAAAAATATTGCCTGCAGCCAGGCACTTTGAGTACATTTGTTGATGACCCGGGATTTCTGTTTCTCGACGTCCCTCTCTGGCGAAGAGTATTTGCATACCGGGAGTTACAAGATAGCGAACGGAGTATTTTTCACTATAACACGGTTTTTCTTCGCTATATTCTGACTCTTCTGGCAAATTTTTTAAAACGTCAATCAATGTGTTTAAATTTTGCAAGGTTGCTATCAAATGATTTGAAGGAGGTTGGGGGGATCGCACCAGAGGAATATCACATCTGTAAACGGCTCCATATTGATGCATACCTCTTTCTACTTCATTGAGCAGTGAAAATAAATAATTGGCAAGCTCTGCATTAATGCTTATTGGTTGCGGTTCATCAGTATTATTCAAATCAAGAAAAGGTATATTGGACTCATCATCCAGACTATCAATTTTAGGGGTTGGCATAGGATTCTCGTTAAAACAAACTGTATACAATATTGGGGCAAAATTATAACAGTTGGCTCATTGAATTAACACAGATATTCTCCGTTTATAATTACTTAATTCTTCTTTTATGAATAATTAAGATTGATTTATGTGAACAGGTTCATGACGGAGAATCTTTTAATGCATCATATGAGTTTTAGTAGACTTTATCCAGGTTGTTTGGGATTATTGCCTGATTCTAGAAATATAATAAATGGATTGGAGATCTTTATGGTTCAACTGGACGAATTAATCAAGCCAACCTGGAGCATTGAGAAGAGCTTAAATAATGCATGGTCTGCTCTTAATGACGATGAAAAAATAATCATTAAAGACCGCTTGGATAAGATTTTTCATAATGAATTACCTTTCCAATTAGAACACGATAAAATTCTTTATATCCATATATTTTCATTATTTGCTCAATTGGAGTGTATTGGATTAAGAGGTTTGATTCGATCTCTTGAAAAGCTTTCTGGCACTGCTCTTTATCAGAAAATGCGTGAGCAAATCACGGATGAAGTGTTTCACGCAGTACTCTTTACAAAACTGGCTTTTCAGCTATCAGCTCCTTATGCATTACCTCTTGGTCATCATAAGAGCATCGCCAATTTTATTGCCGTTCTTGAAAATGAAGAAGACTTAGCTACTGCTTTAACACTGGTTAATCTGGTTGGAGAAGGCTGGATTGAGGAGATGTTTTCTGCAATGAAAGAGAAAGGAATTGCTCCGCATATTTTTGCAACAGTGCTTGACGATGAAAGCCGTCATCTGGACGAATACGAACTGTATCGAGAGATTGGATTACCTCAAAAAGAATATTTAATTAAAACATTAGAAATTTTTGAACGGGAATTAATCAGTACAGTATTTGCTCAAGAACAGTATATGACTACTATCGTCACTCTTTTAGGAAGAGATGGTGCATTAAGTCTTCTTGATAAAATTAATAAAAAACAACATTGGATGCTTGATAAAATAGGCATGAAACCCTCTAAAGATTGGCAGTTCTTTATGGACAGTATGCCGAGGCTGATGCAAAGTGTTTTTCATGATGTGGAAAAGGATAAAGTTATTGAGCATACAAGTATGCGTAAAGTGCTTTTTTCTACGTGGAATGATCCTGAATTGCCTACTGAATCTGCTGTTTTTAGCATCAATGTTTCGCCCGTTTGTTTTTTTGAGAAAAAGTACAGGCCAGAAACTATAACCTGCTTGATGTTGCAAGCGTTGAGTAAAGCGTGTTTTGATAATCCTGAAACCAGAATCTATATGAATAATCACAAACTCTATCATCCAGAAGACAGTTATGTGGCACTTGCAGTACAGCTTCCTGGCTGTGGGGATCAGTTAGGTTCTATAGAGTTTAAAAATTGTCATGACATGAGCGTGTCTGAATTAGCCCAACACATTCAACATGACATGGCAATTATGGCTTATTGTCATAAAAAAACACAACAACTGCAAAAAGAGCACCCCTACTTACGGGATGTAGTGAACAAGCTGACCACCTCGCGCTATGAACGTGTTTATCTTGATCCTGTCTTTGCAAAACCGGCGGTTTCTTTAAGTAATATTGGCCATTGGGGTTATGAGGCCGCTGTTTCTCCATTATTTCCTAATGAAACGTTTAAATTGACGTTAACAAAAATTGATCGGAAACAGGTCTGGAATAAAACAACGAATCAATTTGAAGTTCAGGATGTTTTACCTGTAGGTATGAGTGTAGATCATCGTGTTTTTGATGGAAATATTCCAATGCCTTATTACATGCAAGCAGCTTTTGATCAAATGTTTATGGAGATGGCACAATCAACACCCAAATCAGTTTCAAAACCATTCGCAGGTTTGGATGCATTTATTGAAACAAGCAACGATTTATTAGATAAGGATTTGGAGTTTGGGGTTATTTATTTATTTTCTTTAACTCATGTTTGGAAAAACTACGGTGCTTATGAGGATTTAGCGAAACAAACACGGGATTTGTATTACAAAAAGAAGCCTGAATCGTTCTCTGTTTGAATAGAGGGTTTAGGTCACTGTCATTAAGCTAAGGATTTGGCCGTCATCCTGAGGAGCTAGCAACGAAGGATCTCTCAGGATTAAGGAGAGCCTTCGCCATGCTCAAGATGACATACTTTTCTTAACTAATGGCAGTGAGAGCTTAGGTAGGCCTTATGCAATCATTTTATTTTTATCACTATCACTTGGACAAAGTAAGCCGGAGTTTTAGTTTGTGCATTAGCCAATTAACTTCTCCGGCGAAAGAGTGGGTGGCACTTAGTTATTTACTTTTACGTGTTGTTGATACTATCGAGGATTTAAACTGGAGCCATGAGTCAACCCAATATGATGCTTTTAAGCACTTAAAGTTATTTTTAATAACGGCCCCATCAAAACAACAATTTTCCGACTGGCTTGATCTTTTCCCTGAGCTTATTCCACTAAGTGAGAAAAACCTAATCCTGGATTTACCTCTTTTGCTTCATGATAAAAATCAATTGCCAGATAAAATTAAACATGAATTAACGAATACAATCATACAAATGATTGATGGTATGGAGTATTTTCTTCGTCATTACAGGATTGAAAACACGGTTATTTTTCCTTCTCTGGTCACAACGAATCAATATTGTTTTTTTGTTGCAGGTCTGGTGGGTAAATTATTATCAGAAATATTCACTTCTTTAATTCCTGGTTTTAAATGGAGTCCTATATTGTTAAACCAATCCTTTCATTTCGGTTTGTTTTTGCAAAAAATAAATATATTAAAAGATCATATGAATGATAAAGAGGAAGGGCGACATTATATTGCATCAAGAGAGTCTTTACGGGAAAGCCTGGTCATTAATGCGCAGCATGCGTTGGAATATATTAAAATTATCCCTGTTCTTGAGGGGCGCTCATATCGGTTGTTTTGTGCCTGGTCCTTATTTATTGGGCTGGCCTCATTAAAATGGTTAGATAAAAATTGGCAGTTACAACAACAAAAATACAAAATCACATCCAAAGAAACCTGCTATCTGATGAATCAGATCCGCCAATTAATTGATGATAATCAGGCTCTAGAGCAATTATTTATGGATTATCTTCCTGAGCAAAAAAGAGCTAGAGAGTGTTATGGACAAGAACAACAAATACCGACATGGTTTCAGAATATTTATCTTGATGACTCGGAATCTATTGATTGGTCGGCACTTGGAATGACTGAGTTATGAAATCTGCTTTGGTTATTCAATAGGCGAACTCCTTCACATGAGTGGAGGAGTCCGTTCGATATTTTAGAATTTATCAAATTGGGGGGGATTCGGGCTATCATGTTCGGCTGAACCTGTTTGGGTTCCTTTTTTTGATGCAAATATACTTAACTCTGAATTTGATATGGGCTCTTTTTCGTTTTTAACAAGAGATTCATCATTAGCTGGGGCAGCTTCACGTTCAGCCAACTGAGCATTATTTTCTTCCAGAACTTTGTTTGCCATAGGGCTAAATATAAATTCTGGCGTTACTCGTAGCTGTATGTCTTTATTTAAAGCCGCATTATGATTATTAATGTTAGCATTATATGAAATACAGGCATCAACACTGGATGCGCCTCCTTCATTACCGGGCATGGCATGAGGGTCTGCACAATTAGTTGTCGCATTGACATATCCATCCTCTGGTTTAAAGGGATCTTCTTCTGGAGCTCCTCCCCAATTGAGACCTAATGAATGCACCAGAATTCCTATGCGTCGCAGCACGTCATCAGAATAAGGCGCTTCATTACTGTGCGGTAAAACAAGACGACCAATTTTTCCTAATTTTTCAGCACGTTTACTCTCTGGTAAAGCGGCAATTTCTTGTAACGCTTTTTCGATGCCTTTTAGCCGGGCAACTCGTAGTTCATGAATGCTGTCTGTATGCAAACCAGAAGAGAAAAAGCCCATTCCTGCTCTACAAAATTTAAAATTAATCTTTTGATCAGTCAGATCATGATTTCCCTGGAAAACCACCGCATCAAGTGCCTGAGTAAACTCTAGCGCCAAGGCATTAGTGACAGAGTCTAAATCAACAAAGCCTTTTACTTTCCCCCAATAAACCTGAAGTGTATTTGCAGATGGAGCTGTGGGGCGATCAAAACCATAGAGTGTTTTATACATTGTTTTTTGCCAGGAGGAATAACCGTCTGGTAATGCCTTATGATTTACATCTTCAGGGTAAAAATGCATGCCCCCGGTATTTCTATAATCATTTTGCCACTGCAATCCTGCTTGATCTATGAGTATGTTGCCAATAGGTTCGCTAAATTTTTGTCTAACTAGTCTATATCCTCCAGTATGAGTCGCATGTACTGTTCCTGAAACAGTAGTTGCCTTTACCAGACAACGTATTCTTGCGATTTGATCTGGGGTTAACAGATTATTATATAGTCCTACTTTCATTGTCCCATCAACATTCAGGTGTTCATTACGCGCTAAAACCTGTAAATGTCGGCTTGTCAATTCTTCAACATCTTCTGGTAAGGTTTCCTTTTGGCCAGTATATGGGTTGTTGTATTCAGCTCCTAAAATAGGAGTGGCTGATAAAACTCTTCTAAATTCGTTTAAAACAGAATCAGGGCAATTAATAAAAATTGAAGAGGGATTATTGGTTGGTTTATTCTTACTAAAGGCAGCAACTGTTTCTACATAAAACTTACTCATAATTAAGCCCTTTTGTTATATCCATTTATAAAAGTATGAAATGCTTCGTTGCCGAAACACATCATGTGCTTATAATTTGTACTTCATAATTGTTCTTTAGTCAAGCAGTTCGGTCTTAATTAAGTCGATCAATGTCCTCATAACTTGTTTATTTTACGAAATCCAGCCATGTAAAACATGTTTATATTTTATGCGTTTTTTCCTGCATGTACTAAAATAATACATAGGGGGATTATTTTATAATGGGTGGGTTGTATCATGCCGATTAAAAAATTTACCGAAGATGAAATACCATCCTATGATGATCACGTTAAACCAGTTGTGACTATACCAGTTGAAGTGAGTCGAGAATTGGATCCCATGGATGTTGCTGATATTCAACAACAGGCTTTGGAGGAATATCGAGCTTCCAAAGCTGTTTTGAACGAATCAATCGCGGATGTTGCCACTCATGATCCAGAGGCTTTAAAATTTGCCGGTGAAATGTCTAAAAGAGTACTGACTATTATGGAGATAGCGGTTGAGTTAGGTATACGAAGCCCTGATGGTATTAATGAAACCAACGAGCAATTGGTGAATCTTGGCGTTCCGCAAGAGGCGATCGATGCAAGAGCACCTGGTTTGTTAAGCGAGTTAAAACAGAAGAATATAAAATCAGCTGTCATAAGCCAGAATGGTAGTAGTGTTGAAAACGGCAATGCTAATGAAGCTGGCTTTGTTGGATTTAGCCCCCTGGCAATACAGAACGCAACTGAAGGTAACTTGAGAGAACGGATGTATATTCCTTTCAAAACGACACATGCATTTACTGGTAAGTTGTTTGCTGATCCGGATAACGTAGATCTAATTAATCATAAATTAACAGAACGTGGAGAAGACTGGCAATTAAATAAGGCCGCAATTGATGAATTACGTGCGCGATCGGCTGGTAAATACGGTGGCGTTTATGCTTACGGTGCCTATGCTTCTTCACGAGATGGCAGTAGAAAGTCACAAACTGATGAGTTTCGTAACGATTACCCTAATCATAATCCGACTATTGGTGAGCAAGTACAATCTGGAAGAGTACCCTTAAGTCAACGAGAAATATTAGGCCAGTCTGGTTCTCTCACTGCTGCTGATGCAGCTAATCAACATATTAAATGGCAGCCGGGGGAAGCCTGGTCCGCTATACATGATGCCAGGGATCATAAATCAGTAGTCGCAGCAGAGGAAACTGGGGATTTGATGCTAACAGGGATATCGGGGACAACTGACTCTATGTTGACCATGGGCCAAATGCTTGGAATGTTTGAAGGAGATGCTGCTGCTAAAGATAAAGCCATGAGGGATGGAATGGTCGCTTGTATGGGCTGGATGGTCGATGCCAAAGATCATACTGCCCATGAAATACAAACCGGTGCAAAATCATTTGGACTAAGCTACACGGCGGGACCTGAGTCTTACAAACAAATCAGGCCTGGAGACCAGGAATTTTTAGACAAAATAACCACAGCGCAAGCTGCTCGTGGTTTTAAAATGCCTGATGAATATTTGTCCGCAGAGCATGTAATAGAACTTGCAAAAGAAAAACAAGCGGAAGAAGAGCTAGATGTTGATGCTGAAGTGCAATTAGAAGCACCTGCTGAATTAGCTGTAGCTGAAAAAGGAGCAAAAGGAGGAATGGATTTGGAGGCATTAAAGCAAATGCAGCAACAAATGAAAACAGTGGTACGTGAAGGACGAGAAGTTGACGAGCCAGTTCAGCAGGTCGGTCATTTAGTGAGCCCTACCAGAAGTTAAATAAGCTTTTTATAAGGACGTTTTGCATCAATGGAATATTATAAAAATAATAATGACTCACTTACGTTTTAAATATATTTCTGTGTTATAATTGACCATCTTGATTAAATTGCGGAGAAACAATGACCAAATTTTTGTGTGTTGATTTTGATGGAACATTAAGTGACGCAAAGCTTGCTTCTTTAATAAAAATAATCTCTGATGATTTAAAAAGAACAGACAGTTCTGATGTAAAAATTGGCATTGTAACTTCAAGAAGTATTTATGATGATTTTAAAACTGCTGGACAGTTTTATGATGAAATTGTGGATGTACTGGAAAAAAATGACATTAAACTGGATTTTATTTGTACTCGATTTTGTTTGCATCAAATAAATTCTCTTGCTTATGAAGAACTAAGTATTAGTGAAACAATTAATAACGCAAAAAAAATACCTGTTTTTGGTGATGTAGTTTCTGATTATCTTGTATACCGTGCAGAAAATAGTCACGACATAACCCTTATCAGAGAGAGGGCATCGCGCGACCTTATTCAAGCGTTACAGGCTAAGGTTGACTCCCAGATACAGTTTGAGTTGCAAGTACATGCAGATCATATAAAAGGAAAAATGGCCGCTGAGAGCACTCCTAAAGTCCGACAAATTGAAACAGTTATTGCTAGCTACAACGTAGTGCCGGAAGATGCCGAAGTCTTATTATTAGATGATGATCCCAAACATATACGAGCAATACAATCCTGTAATAACCCTGATTGGCATGCTGTTACTTATGCAGGTCTCGTTAGTGAGGTAAAAACTGAGTTGATGAACTTCCTCGGTGTCAAACAACCTGCTCATACTGCTGTCATAGCACAACCTCATGAGAAGGGACTGTTCCAGCGTTTCTGTCTTCTGTTTTCTAAATCTGGAAAAACTCAAGTTCAAGAGGATACTGGATCAGAAATAAAAGAAGAAAAAGGGCTTAATTTTTAGGGGGCATTGCTTAACAAGTTTATATTTAGTGCTCTCTGCCATTAAGTTAAGATGTTTTAGCCCGTATTAGCATCGCGCTGATCCTGGCATATTTGTGCACAATCAACAGGGGGTATGGTATTGAACAAACTGATCTCAATTGTGTCGTTCCCGCGCAGGCGGGGATCCATTCTTCAGTCAAAGTAAGGAAGTAACTTGACAATGGTTTCCCGCCTGCGCGGGAACGACACAATAATGAATTAATAAAGAACAGAAAAGGGTGTGTGAAAAATGCCTGGATCACTCAGGGCATCGCGTAATACGGGTTACGAAATAACGTGCTTAATGGCAATGAAGTCGTGCTCAGTTCTGTGAACCAAATTTTGATTCGTCATAACGACAGGCTTTTATGTGATAAACAAAATTTGCTCACAGAAACTATAATCAGGTTGATTACTATCAATAATAAGTGAAGGGAAATTATGCCTCCTAACTCTATTTCTATTCCATGTAAAGAGCCTGGTCTGGCCAAGTATATTCATATTAATCCAGACAAAAATTTAGTTCATTTGTTGATCCCAATTATTGGCGGGCAAGAAATAAGCACTGACAATACATGCAAGTCGACTAAAGTCCTAAGAGATTTTTTTGATGGGGGTGGGGCATTACGAGAACTGACAAAGTATAAAGCAGCTCTTGAATCAGATATTCAATTATTAGTAGAGGAGGCCCCCCAGAAAGTTGCTAAAGCTGAGCGTTTGGAACAAATCAATACTTATATTGAAGGAGTGAAATCCTTACGGTGGAGTTATGCAGCTTCAATTATGGAATTAATGAAAAAACCTTCAAATTTATACAGCATTCAATTAAGACCAAGTGAACAAGATCCTGAATCGAAAGTGATTAATCCTCTTTTTACTATTAATCGTAAAAACAGTAATGATGGCACCCCTTTGTCCGCTTTATATTTAGCTGCCCAAAGAATATTCCCGTCATCTACAATTGCACTAAATCTGCAGGCTAATTTAATGAAAAGAGTTTTAGGGAATTTGCCAGATAATCCAACGTTTAATGATATTCAGGTAGTCCTAAAAGAAGAGTGTAGTCGTCTATGTGATGTAACAATAGATTTTACTACCGGTCCTCATGGAGTTAAGGTTAATGAAACGTATATCAATAATCAAATGGGATTTTCTTCTGGAACCCCTCCCGAGGAGTATATTGAGGCCCTCTTCGGTTATTGTGCACCTCATCTCTGGGACAATACGCCTGTTGCACTGTTTTATAGTATAGGAAGGCAAACTGATGCTGAAAAAACAGAAAAACTGTCTATTCTCACGCAATTCTTTTTAGCGTACGTCAATATTTATTGTAAATCCAATAATATCAGCCATCAAAATTTCGGTTCTGTTTTTGATGGTTCTGCTGGTTTAAGTAATGAGTTTGTTACACTCATTTCTAATGGATTAAGCAAGGGGGATGATATTGAAGAGTGCATTTGTAGCTATCTCAATACTCATGTAGAACGGTTGGGGATGTCTCGTTTTTTGAATGAACAGGATATTGCTGCAATTAAATCCCAATTCACCATTATTTATAAAACAGTAACAGCGACTAAAGAAAATCCTCACATGGACGACTTTTTAATTATGGATCCAGTAAAAACAGGACCCTTTGTAACTCATCAGGGTTCTATTTGTGTCGATTTTTCAAAAGTTGTAGAACCAGCATTAGATAATGCTTTATTTAAAAATGTTCGTGAGGATTGCATGATGCAGCCTCGGGTTATCCCGCATAAAAATGAATTTATTAACGAAAATATAGAAGTGGATCTTGAGCTTTGGCTGTCTTCTCTCAATGATGAGGAGTTTGAACACATGTCTTCTAATACCCAAAAAAATGCAGCACAATCAATGACATATCAAATACGTCTTTTTTTGCAACATGTCGCGAGGGGGAAACAAATTGAGGCTGAACAGTTATTGACTTCGGACAATGCTCAATTGTTACTTAGGACTCCGGGTAAATTTACTGATTATTCAGGGCGAACCTTTAATTGTACTGCTTATGAATATGCTTATTGGGCTAAAGATTCTCATATGTGTCACATGTTGGAAACTTATATGAAACTGGACACAAAAGAGATTGTCTCTGAGCGTATGATGAGTCAGCCTGATGGACTGTCTTATTCTCAAAACAATACTGTCTGTCAATCAGCTCATTTTGATTTCACTCCTCTTAAAACAGCACTACAACAATATAGTGAAGGAGTGAAATCCTGGAGAAGCACAAAAAATACAACTGCTATGAAAGCCGCCTGGATGAACGTTGGTTTGGCTCAAAGAAATGTTCCTGCACACATAGCACAAGAATATTGTAATCCAAAGGGTTTGGTTGCCCCATTATTAGGAGAAGACTCGTTGCCAAGAGAATTACATTTTTTTAATTTTAACATCAAAGAAAATGATTTTTGGTTTAAGTCTTCTGCTCCAAACAACGGTCTTGGTTTTGGTTTGGCTTTCACTCGTGGAGAGGGAACTAAAATACTTGTAGGTAATGCAAGAGGCACATCGTTCGAATGGGCCATTGATGATTTAAATGCTATTAATCATCTTGAGCAAGTACGAACTTCAGAGCTTGCTTTATTATTGCCCGAGAATTTAGCTTTAAAAGATACATCAGTTCCAGGTCTATACTAGGGTCTGTGAATGAAATTTTAATTCGTTATACATTAGTCGTCGTTGCGAATGAAGTGAAGCAAGTACAGGATTTTAGTGAAGCATCCATTCTGCTTTGCTAACGCTCGCAACGACAGATTTTGTACAAATTTTTGTTCGAGAAAACCAGGTTACGTGCACTTCTCTACTATATCCTTGCCCCAGTGCTTTTTTCATTTGTCGACTGATTTTCAGGATACAAGGGCTTATTGGTATTAGCTCGTGTCATTAAATTTTTTATTTCAGAGACTCTATGAGACTCTGACTGAGTAGCATCAATGCCAAAGGCCTGACACAACGATGGGCTATCTTTTATCTTATTAATTAAGTGTTTCGCATTATTTGTATTTGTTGACATTTTGGAGATTCCAAAAAAATTGGTGGTTTGACATGCTTTTTTCAGCGTATCTTTGATAAGCTCTTCCGGAGGTTCGCCAGAGCGTTGATATGCATTTTGAATTTTAAATAATTTAGAATCCAATATATCGCTTTTCCCTGGTAATGTGGTTACGTCTGCTGAATTCTTTGATGATTGTTTAGATGTTTTGTTTTCCAGCCCTGTTAATAATGTTGAAGATGCTAGTTTTATTGCTTCTTTGTTTTGATGGTAAGAGGCTAAAACAACCTGTTTATTATCTGGGAATGCTTTCGTTGCAGCTAAAGGATCTATTTTTCTTTCATTAACAAGTGTTACTACTTGTTGTACAGGCAGTTCTTTAATCAGGTCAGGTGCTTTATGGCACACGGCAGAAATAATGTCGTTATCTGTTGGAAAGATCTGGATTGCTTGCTTTGGGCTGAATGAGTCTTTATTTATTAAATTAATGATTTGTTGCGGATCTGCAAATCTTATAGCCACATTCGTTGGGCTTATTTTCATTGGTTCAAATGCTGCTTTTCTTGAAAATCCTGCATCAGACACGACATTTGCTTCAAATTTATGTTTTCCATTCTCATATTTGTAACTTGAAATTTGTACCTGGGTCTGAGGCATTAGATACTCTTTTTCATCAGGGTACTTTGAGATAGGAGCAATATATGCACCTACTAAATCAGTAAAAGTAAAGATTATAGGTTTGCTATTAAATGATGCACTACTATCCGTTGCGGTGCTAATGAAGCCATTGAGTTCTATTACTCCTTTTCTGGTTGCGGCTTCAATACGTTGCTGTTGTTCTTCTTTTGATCCCATACTGGCACCCCGATAACTTACAGGAATGTCTGTGGTATGCACTTTTCTTAATCCACTGCCAGCCATAACGGAATGGATCAACGCTGCGCGTAACGTTTTATGATCGCCAGTTTTATAATCAAATTTATTCGGATCATTTCTCATTAACCCATTCATTTGTTCATAAAAACCTCCGGTGTAGGTATTAATGGCCTGCATTTCCTGAAAACTTAGGGGAGGGTTCGGCTGCTCAATGGCTTTGTTACTGTTAGGATCGGTATACAGTTGAGCTCTATATTCACTTTCTTGGCTTGCATCAAGTGTACTTTGTGCACTATATGGATTTTGGCCTGATTGCAGAAACTGCTTATAAGACTCCATATCATGGGGAGTGAGTTCAAGGTGTTGTAAATCTGCATTGGCCTGTATTTTTGTCCAATTAAATTGAGTACCATCAGTAAAAACGAAGCGGTCGTCTCCATTAATATTTTGAATAGTAAAATTACCATTAGTCATCATTTTGCGTAATAACTCTTCAAGTTGATCTGTTTCTGGTGTCTTTCTTAATGAGCCGGAGGAAAGCTGGTAAACATCGTTCTTAAATGCCTTTTCAAAATGAAACAGATCCTCCCATTTTTTATCTTGGGTTAATTGTGATGCGATAGCTGATTTATTCGCTGTGTCAGGTTTCTCAAACCAGAATTTATCACAAATCCTTGCTACTGTAGGCCAGTCTTTATTGGCCATGGCTTTGTGAAACTGGATTTCATTTTCTGACTTTTCATTGTTAGAAGGCATTTTTATTGCGAATGCACTTAAAACATCTGCGGCTTTTATGATTTTGGCTTGCCCTAATTGGTTAATTGTTTCGATGTCGGCATATTTGATAGCAGAAGGGTCTTTTTTATATGCGGCCTCTATGACACCTGCATTTTTAGGATAATGTTCGATGGCATTTGCAGGACTCACTACACCTTGATTAATCAAATCAATTAATTCTTCCGCAGTTTCGATTAATCTGATGTTTTCTCGGTTACAGGCATAGTTTACAATTGCTTCATTATTAGGAAATGCCTTAACCGCATCTTCTAATGCTATGATTCCTTTATCCATTAAATCCAGCACCTTATATGGTAAAACCTGTTTAATGGATTTTGGGTCGATTTTATAAGCTGCGGAAATAATAAGGTTATTATCAGGAAAAATTTTAATGCCATCAGCAATAGAGATGACTCCTTTATTCATTAATTCTGCCACTTTATCTGGTGAGGCGTAACCAATGGCTGCAGGATCTTTTTTATATACTTGCGTAATAATCGTGTTATTATCAGGAAACGCTTTTACTGCGTCTATTAGAGAAATCGCAGCTTTATTCATTAATTCTGTAATCTTGGTGAGAGGGACATGACTCATCGATGAAGGATTATTTTTGTGCGCAGCAATGATTACCTGTTCATCTTCAGGAAAAGCTTTTACCGCATCATCGGCTAATATAATTCCTTTATCCACTAGCTCGATGATTTTTTCAGATGAGGCAACTTTTATTGATAGGGGATCGATTTTGTAAGCAAGATAAATAATTTGTTCATTTACAGGAAACGAACTAACCGCTTTCAGAGGAGGGATTTTTCCTTCAACAGTTAATTCTGCAACCAAAGGTATTGGAAGTGTAGGTATCACTGTTAGATCTTTATTACAACAAGCAGCAACAATGTCTTTATTGTTACTAAAGTCTTTTACTATATTGATGGGATTAATGAATCCTTCATCTATTAAAGCAATGAGTTCTCTAGGAGATGCAAAATTAATTGCTTCTTGATTTTTACCCATTATCATTGGTTTAAATGTTGCTTTTTCTGCAAAAAATACATCAGATACCAAAGACGCTTCAAATTTATGTTTTCCATCCTCATATTTATAACTGGAAATCTGTACTTGTGTTTGAGGAATCAGATACTCTTTTTCGTGAGGAACTTTGGATATCGCGGCGATATAAGCCCCTCTTAAATTTTTAAAAGTAAAAGCTACGGGTTTGGAACCAAAAGCTGCCTTCTTGTCAATCGCTGAACTAACAAATCCATTGAGTTCAACTACACCCTTTTTTGCCGCTGCCTCAATGCGCTGTTGCTGCTCTGCGTCTGAACCCATGCTTGCGCCCCTATAACTTTCTGGAACGTCTGTTGTGGGAACTTTTCTTAATCCACTACCGGCCATAACCGAATGGATCAGGGCCGCACGCACTATTTCTGGCGCGCCAGTTTTATAATCAAATTTTTTAGGCTCATTTCTCATTAATCCATTCATTTGCTCATAAAAACCACCAGTGTACACATTAAGGGCCTGCATTTCCTGGAAACTTAGTGGCGGATTAGGTTGAGCGATAGGTTTGCCACTGTGAGGATCGGTGTAAAGTCGTTTTCTATATTTGCTTTCTTGGTTTACATTTAACGTACTGTACGCTGCGGGTATGTTCTGTCCTGATTGCATGTACTGGCGATAGGCCCCCATGTCGGCAGGATTGAGATCTATATGTTGTAAATCTGCATTGGCTTGTATTCTTGTCCAATTAAATTGAGTTCCATCAGAGAAAACAAAATGATCCTCTCCATTGATATTTTGAATGGTAAAATTCCCATCAGCCATCATTTTGCGGAACAAATCTTCAAGCTGAGTTGTTTCATCTTTTTTCATTAAAGGACCAGCAGTTAGCTGATAATCTTCTTTTTTGAAGTGTTGCTCGAATCGATATAAATCGTCCCATTGCTGATTTTTAACGAGTTTTTTAACGATTTTTTCTTTATTGGCAGCACCTGGTTTTTCAAACCAGAATTTATCACAAATTTTGACTACTGTTTTCCAATCTTTTTTTGTCATAGCAGAATCGAATTGAGCTTTAGCAAGAACTTGTTCACCGGAGCTAGGCATCGACATTGAAAATGCAGTTAAAACATCAGCTGTTTTAATCACATTGCTTTCACCTAATTTATTGATAGCTTCATGGTCTGCATGTTTGATGGAAGTTGGGTCTAGTTTATATGCAGTTTCAATGATCACCGTATTTTTCGGGTACTCTTTAACCGCGTCCGCAGGGCTTATGGATTTTTTATTGATTAAGTCAATCAATTTTTTTTCAGTTTTAATGATTCCATGCTCATATTTTTGTGTATAGGCTTTTTTGACTAATCCTTCATGTTCAGGAAATGTTTGAACAGCATCTGTAAGAGGGACAATTTCTTTATTTACTAATTCCAGGATCGTATCTGGATCTGCCTTCTTCAGGCAGGATGGAGCCACTTCATAGCATCCTGCGATCACTTCTTTATTGTAGGGATATAATTCTACAAGACCTTCAGGAGAGATGGTCATGTCTTCAGGGTCCTGTTTTTCTGGAATTTGTTGTAACTCCATGGATTTTTGGCGAAAATCAGCCAGCTCGTTCTCAAAAGAACGAGAAGCCAGTCCTAGAAAACTAAAGAAGCGATTAAATGCTTGCTTTATTGAGGCTAATCCTTTGCGCCAACCACCTTCTTGAGGTTGGCTAAGATGTTCTAAAATAGGTTCTGTCTTACTAATTTGTAGTTTGTTTAATCCATAAAATGCAATATCATCTATTTTGTTTGCTTTATAATTGTTAAAATTTCTTTCCAGGTTATCATGAAGCTGTTTGGCTTCTTGATAGGGGAGGCTGTATTTAGCCGGTTCCTTCAGTGCTAATTGTTCTAATTTGACTACTCTCTGCTTTATGTCTTTAATTGCTGAGATGATGGGCTTATCTACAATGGCTTTGACTGCTTTGATATCTTGGGGAATGAAGGAGTTCACACCAACAACGACGTCTGATTTGGTTTCCGCTGCGGTTGTGTGCAAGGCAATCTGATGTTCTGCTTTTTTTATCAGTGATTGTTTTCTTGCCAGAAGGATAGTGATCATTTTCTCATTAGCTTCTTTTCCTTCGGCAGTGTTAGGGTCATAAAAATTATTATTAATACATGCCCTGATTTGCTCTTCACTGACCGCGTGTAATTTTTGTAAGCCAATTTGCAGAGCAGGGGATTGATAAACTCCTTTAAATACTTCTCTTGCTTGGAAGAGAACATGTGGCTTGTATTTTGTTATGATTGCTTCGTCAGACGCCATATCTTCAAATTCATCGGCTTTGTCATCGAATAAGCCGATCTTCCATTTATCTTCACCCTGAGCTTTGTACCTTAATGCACCGCCAGGATCTATCCTAAATGGCTCGCCAGTTGTGGTATTGTAATGCAAGTTATCCATATCGAGGCCAACTACATCGTAGTTCGCTATTAATGCATCAATAAGGAAATCCTGCTGGGCTTTTTGACGTATTTGTTCAAAAAGTACTGGGTCATTCTGATAGGGCTTTTTGATGGCTGCGATGCCTTCTTTTTTGGCAGTGATGATACCCACTTGCTGAACACCTTTCGCATCCGTAAAGGTAAATAATTCTGCTTTAGGAACAGCTACTCCAAACAACTCATAAAGCTTTAGAGCGAGGTATTCGTTTTTTAATCGGTCTAAATTTTTTTTATCTGAAGCAGGTAACCATTTTATATAATATTCACTTCCGTCACTCTTCTTTTTGAAGAACCCTCCCTTGTTTGATCCCAATTGACTAGAAGTGGCCACAAAATCTTTATTTAAATTTAATTTAATAGGGTTCATTTGATCAAATTTATTCTTTGGTGACCATATATTTATCATAGTTGTTTTCGGGTTAAATTCAAGTGAACTGCTGGTGAATTATAAAGAGAATTTATGGGATTTTTGTTGTAATTTGTTTTTTTTAAATACAGTTCCAGGCAATAGCAAGCTATTTACAAAAATGGAGATGAATCGTAGGTTCTCTTGGATTCTAATGAGGTTCAAATGGAATAGATTAATCCTGTACATTTTGATGTACGAGGTGTGCATTTTTATGTATTTATCAAGAGGTTTCTTAATTAAAGGGACAAAAACAAATTTAACTCTGGGTTCGCAAAAGAACTCTAATATCTTAGCCTATGCAGAACAAACTAAAACATAGGCTAACATACGCTGCGAGCCATGGATAGCCGAAGGCTAGGGCGAGTAGTCCCTGGTAGCCTTAG
>NZ_CALMPD010000088.1 GCF_937871865.1 uncultured Legionella sp. | reverse complement strand
TGTCGCGTTTGCGAGTCGATTTTAGCCACGGATGGCTTAAATCAATCACGAGCTTGGCGACACTATCGAAGAAGCTTTTAAGGTCATACATTAACAATGTGACCAGGCTCTTCTGGGTAAAAAGTACTCACACCGACTCTTTAAAGAGAATGTACGGCAAGTTGATAATTTTATGTGCTGTTTTTTAAAGATTTTTTTTGATTTAAAAATACAAAGAGGTGATGAGCGATTAAATTGAATTTACGGTATTTTTCTGAGCGTGAAGTTTCAGATTCCAGAAGAAGGGTCTAGTATATAAAAATAATATTATTAATTTGGATGGCGAGTAGTGGAAGTACTTACTGATCTTAAAGCAATTTTACACTCAAAACGAGCGAATATTTATTATATTGAAAAATGTCGTGTAATGGCTAAAGATGGGCGTGTGGTATATCTCACTGAGTCTGTTGATGAAAAGCATTATTGGAATATTCCTATTGCTAATACTACCGTAATTTTATTAGGTACAGGTACGTCTATTACTCAGTCGGCGGTAAGAATGCTGGCCTCGGCCGGGGTCTTAATTGGATTTAGCGGTAGTGGAGGCACTCCATTAATTATGGCTAATGAGGTGGAATGGTTTTGCCCGCAGAGTGAATATCGACCAACAGAATATGTACAAGGATGGATGTCGTTTTGGTTTGATGAAATGAAGCGTTTAAGTGCCGCGAAACGCTTCCAACAGGCTCGCATTTCTTTTATCGAACGAGTATGGGAAAAAGATTCTGATTTGAAATCCAAAGGATTTTACTTGGATGATATGGATATTCAGAAGGCTTTGACTAATTTTCGTAATAGCATTACCAATGTTCAAACAGTCAATGAATTATTACTTATTGAAGCCAAGCTTACTAAAGCTCTCTATAAGGCTGCTGCGAATCGCACGAACCAAGCAGGATTTACACGTGAATATAGCAGTGATGATGATGCTAATGCATTTTTAAATCATGGAAATTATTTAACCTATGGACTTGCAGCGACAACGTTGTGGGTATTAGGCATCCCACATGGTTTTGCTGTGATGCATGGAAAAACGCGTCGTGGTGCTTTAGTGTTTGATGTGGCTGATTTGATTAAGGATGCCTTGATTCTGCCATGGGCTTTTATCTGTGCTAGTGATGAGGCAACTGAGCAAGAGTTTCGCCAACAATGTTTACAAAATTTTATTAAACATAATGCGCTTGAGTTTATGTTTGATTTTGTTAAGACCATTAGTTTTGAAGGTGTCTCATTATGATGGTCATTTTTGTATCTCAATGTGAGAAAAAGGCGCTAAACAAAACACGTCGAGTGTTGGACTCCTTTGCAAATCGTATTGGTGATAATACCTGGCAAACCATCATCACCAATGAAGGGTTAAATGCGGTCAAAAAATTATTAAGAAAAACAGCCTCAAAAAATACGGCTGTTTCTTGTCATTGGTTGAGGAGCCGAAGCCGCAGCGACTTGATTTGGATTGTTGGTAATCGGAGTAAATTTAATGCGCAAGGCATTGTACCAGTACATTACACGCGGAAAAGTATTGTAAATACACACTGGGAAAATGATTGGCATTATCTTCCCCTGATTAAATGTCTGGCGGCATTGGCTTCCTTATTTCATGATTTTGGCAAAGCCTCGAAGTACTTCCAGGAAAAATTGCAACCTGAAAGTAAAAATAAATTGGGTGATCCTTTACGACATGAGTGGGTCTCCGTTTTATTGTTCCATGCATTTGTAAAAAAAGGCAGCGATGATGAAAGGGAAGATACAGATGATGCTCAATGGCTGGAGCGTTTGAGCAATGGGGTTCTGGACGAGATGGCTTTGGCGCAAAATCTTCCCAAGAAACCGTTGCGTAATTTGCCGCCATTAGCTGGGCTTTTGGCGTGGTTGATCGTGTCTCATCACAAATTGCCAATTGATTTTACTGATGATTGCAGAGAAGAGCCTGCCGGGAATTTAAACGAAATATTGAAGTATATTGTTCAGGCATGGGGTTATGAAAACAGAAGAGATGAGTATTTTTATAAAACAAAACTCCAGCAATGTTTGACTTTTCCTGCTGGTTTGCCTAGCCAATCACAGCGATGGCTAACGCAGGTAAAAAAATGGGCATCCAAAATGCGAGATTGTTTTCCTTTATTAAACCAGGCCATGGAGGATGGTAGTTGGCGATTAATTTTGCATCACGCGCGATTATCATTAATGCTGGGCGATCATAATTATTCGTCGCAAGATGCCAGTAAAATCTGGCGTTCTGATATGAGTTTGATTGCCAATACCTATAGCCAGACTCATAACGGTCATCGCAAAGGAGAGCCCAAGCAAAAACTGGATGAACATTTGGTTGGCGTTGCTCATTCTGCTCTTGATATCGCCCACTTATTACCAGCATTCGAAAATGAACTACCCTATATTCACGACATAATATCTTTGAAGAAAAAAAGTCCACTTGCTTTTAAATGGCAAGACAAGGCTGTTGACAAAATAAAAGAATGGAAACAAAGCATTCCCGCTGCATATCAAGGGAAGCTGCATGGCTTTTTCGCGGTCAACATGGCAAGTACGGGGTGTGGGAAAACTTATGCCAACGCAAAAGTTATGCGTGCCCTGTCTCCCGATGCTGAGAGTCTGCGCTTTATTTTGGCATTAGGCCTAAGAACCCTTACACTTCAAACGGGCGATGAATATCGAGAGCGCATTGGTTTGGATAGCAGCGAACTTGCTGTAATGATTGGTTCCAGAGCAGTGATGGAACTACATCAACAAAATAAGTTTGAACAACAAGAGCAAGAAGGTATTAATCAGCTGGCAGGCTCAGAGTCATTGGAGTCTCTGTTAGATGATGATGTCATTGATTACGATTGTGCACTACCGGAAACCCGGTTAAACACCGTTCTTGTCGATGAGCGTAATCGAAAATTTCTTTATTCACCTGTGCTTGCTTGCACGATTGATCATTTAATGCCAGCCACAGAATGTGTACGTGGAGGGCGATATATATTGCCGAGTTTGCGTTTAATGTCGTCAGATTTGGTAATTGATGAGATTGATGACTTTAATGATGCTGATCTTATTGCTATAGGTCGTCTTATTCATTTGGCTGGAATGTTAGGTCGTAAAGTGATGATTTCTTCTGCGACTATTCCACCAGATCTTGCTCAAGGTTATTTGAATGCCTATCGCGAAGGCTGGTTGTTATTTGCTAAAACACGAGAGGTTAGCTTCAATATTGCTTGTGCATGGATTGATGAGTTTGGCACTCAGGTTGAGACTTTATCTGAGCTGGATACACAACAGGCGTTAATCGATTATGAGTGCCATCACGAATCGTTTGTTGATAAGCGTGTCAAAAAACTAAAAGCAGAGCCTATAAAGCGCAAAGCCGAGATCATTTCTTGTCAGCATATTAAAGAGCTCAAGGCAGAGGCTAAAACGAACGAAGGCAAATTAACAATCGAGCATGCTTACTTTAATCTTATCCAAAAAACAATTATTGAAAAGCATTTGCAGCATGCAGAGACCGAACCGATTACTAATAAAATGGTTTCATTTGGTCTTGTTCGTATGGCCAATATAAATCCCTGTGTCGCTCTGACTGAATACCTGGCTATCGTGGACTGGCCAGATAGCGTTGATTTTCGTGTGATGGCCTATCATAGCCAACAGGTGTTATTGTTACGCAGTGAACAGGAAAAGCATATTGATGCTGTACTTAAGCGTAATGAAAAGAGTGGCGAAACACCCAAAGCATTTCAGAATGAGGATATTCGTCGCCATCTATTAAAGAGCAAATCACAACATCTGATTTTTATTGTGGTCGCGACACCGGTTGAAGAAGTGGGACGTGATCACGATTTTGATTGGGCAGTGGTTGAGCCGTCTTCTTTTCGTTCGATTATTCAATTAGCCGGTCGTGTGCTACGTCATCGTAATAAAATACCTCAAGTGCCCAATGTTGCTTTGATGCAATACAATTTGAAGGGCCTGATCAGCGCAGATGATCTGCCCGTGTACTGCAAACCCGGATATGAGCAAAAAGATTGTTTGTTGTCTACACGTGATATCAATCAGCTAATTGAGCATACATTGCTAACCAATGGGATTAATGCGCTTCCACGAATACAACGAAACAAACAACTGAATCCGCAAGAGAGTTTTGCTGATTTGGAGCATTATTCTATATCAAAATTATTAACTTCCTGGAAAATTCTAAACATAGATAAATTGATAGGCCCTGAACAAATGCAGGGGTGGTTAACACAATGTTGGTGGTTAACGGCTTATCCACAAAAATATAATCAGTTTCGTAAAAGTGGTTTGGATGAACTATTATTTTTAGAGATTGGAGATGGGAAGTTGAAATTTATGCAAAAAGTCGAAGGCAGTCCGGCCACCTATTTGGAACGAACTGAATTTTTTTGTATTAAAGAGAATAAACCGATAGAACGAGTATTAAGTAAGTTTTGGTTGGATTGTGATTATCAAGGTTTGATATCAGCTATTGCTGATAAAAAGGGTATTACAGAATCACAAGCTGCACGTAAATATGGTGAGCTTTCATTGCCAGTTTATGGTGAGAAAATGCAGTCTTATCGGTATTCGCACCAGCTAGGTTTATCGCGTTCAGGGTAAAACTAAGCGTTTAAAAAGGTCTATATTTTAATCCACCGCAAAATAAAACGGGAGAATGATTTGAGTGATGCTATTAATGCCTTTTTATCTGATAGGAAAGCGGGCTGGCTGAAGAAAAAAACTAGCCCAGGGATGACTGCTGAGGAACTGATGCGTGTTGAACAAGAAGCGAATCATATTTTTTCACCTGAATGCTGGTTACCAGATGCCTCCAAAAGGGCTGGTTGGTTATCTATGGTGAGTCATCCTGGGAAATTCAGTCATCCTGCTGCAAAAATCAGTCCGCTTATCGCAGAGAGTGAACGTTCCTCTGATGGTTTTTTACGGACCGGAAATGCTAACGCGCAATTGGATATTTTGGGTAATGCTGCGGCAATGGATGTGTTTAAATTTTTGTCGTTGGTGCTGGAAGATGGACAAACAATTTTGGCGCATTTGGAGTGCGACACCGAGGTTATTAAAAATGAAATGAAGGTGTCAACCATGTCCTATGAGGTGTTACGTAACGGTTTTCTTGCAATAAAGAAAAATCCGGCCACCACGATAACCAGTGAGTGTGTGAAGCAAGTATATTTTCCTGTCGCTGATGATTATCATTTATTATCAATTTTGACACCGTCAGGCCTGGTATATGAGTTAAGAAACCGTATCCACGCCACTCGATTTTCAGATGAAATAAAAGAGGCCCGAGATAATAAACGAAAAAATCTTTATAACGAGGATGGTTTTGATGAGTTATATAATTTATCGATGATTGGATATGGTGGAACCAAACCACAAAACATCAGTGTATTGAATAGTAATTACGGTGGAAAATCCTACCTGCTTTCCTCCTCTCCTCCTGATTTATCCAGACAGCATGTAAAAAGACCCAAGAGCAATTTTTTTACTAACAGCTTGTGGACGAAAAAATTTGAGAATGATTTTTTCAAAATACATGATTTATTCACTATGGATCGTAATAACGAACAAATTCGTAAGAACCGCGATGAGGTAGTGCAAACGATCATAGATGACGTTATTGAGCACATGTGGGCTCTCCGACTTGCTGAGCATGGTTGGTCGGAAAACACGAATTTACCTGACCACCAAAAAATATGGCTTGATGAGTCTCGTAAAGAGGAGCGCTATACGAATGAGACTTGGCTTGATGATATAAGCAGCGATTTTGCACGCTGGTTTATTGTTACGTATGAAAAATTGCTTGGAACAAAAGCCGTTATGTTGGATGACATTGATCTGAAACACTTCAAACATGCGATGAAAAAAAATGAAGAGGACTTACTATGAAACGTATCTTGGTACTTCCTTATGTGCAGATACAAAATGCTAATGCATTATCCAGTCCTTATACCGTGGGATTTCCGGCAATGACTTCTTGGTTAGGTGGGGTACATGCCTTGCAACGCCAATTAAATCAACAGGGATTTTCGGACGTTGTTTTCAAAGGGGTCTCAGTTGTGTCTCATGAATTCGATTTACATACATTCAAAGGGCATGGTGACTACGTATATTCCATTATAGGAACAGGGAACCCCTTAGATAAAAACGGCGATCGCTCCGCATTTATCGAAGAAGCGCGTTGTCATTTAACTGTTTCTATTGTGATTGAATATTCTGGTCTTGATAAAGATGATGAAGATAAATTCACCACTACCTTATGCGACCGATTGCATAGTCGCATGAAATTTTCCGGTGGAGATATAATTAATTTTAAACAACCCGAGATACTTAAAATAGGGGATGATAAAGATTATCGTAAATTGGTGCGAAAATTGATGCCAGGTTTCGTTCTCATCGAGCGTCGTGATTTGATGATAGATGCGATGAATAATGGGCAAGATGCGATTGATGCAATGCTGGAATATTTGAAGACAATGCATCGAAGTGAACAAAATGAACAGGGCAAAGTAACCTGGACCAGTGAACGTAAAACATCAGGATGGATTGTCCCCATAGCTACTGGTTTTCATGGGATTTCCCCTATCAGACAAGCAAGTAATCAACGAGATCCTAATACACCTCACCGATTTGCTGAGAGCGTTGTCACTCTTGGGGAATTTAAAATGCCATATCGTATAAAAAATATTGATGACATGCTTTGGCATTATCATGCTGACATTGAAAATAATTTATATCTTTGTCAGCACAAAACATAAAAAATTAACTTTAAGAGGAAGTTCATATTATGGCTAAAAATAACAATATTGCGACTGTTCTCGCGTTTGAAAAAAAACTGGTTCCTTCTGATGGCTATTTTTATGGTACTACTTGGGATAAGCGCCATATTGAGGCTGAACCGTTACAACTGCTGGAAAAATCTGTTCGCGGAACGATTTCCAATCGGCTGTCAAAGCCATTACAGGCCGATCCTGCAAAATTAGATGCAAAGGTTGAAAATCCAAATTTACAAACCGTAGATTGCTGCGCGTTAGGTGTTGAGCAAGACACGCTTAAATTGCATTTCACTCTGAAGATTTTAAGTCAGGTTGAAAAGCCTTCTGCTTGCAACAATGCAGCATTTAATGACAGCTATACTGCAGCTGCCAGGAACTATATCGAACAAGAGGGCTTTAAAGAGTTGGCAAAACGCTATGCTATTAATATAGCGAATGCTCGCTTTTTGTGGCGTAACAGGGTTGGTGCTGAACATATAGAAGTTTCTGTTAAGATTTTAAATACAGACAAAGAGGAGTCATGGGTTTTTGATTCTACCAAGTATTCAGTTAAGGACTTTTGTAGTAGTTATGAGTTGATAGAGCCTTTGGCTGAAAAAATAGCTCATGCTCTGTCAGGGAAAATCCCCTTTTTATTATTGGATATTACCGCTTATGCGAAAGTTGGGCGAGCTCAGGAAGTATATCCGAGTGAAGAGTTGGTTTTGGATAAAGGAAACAGTAAAAGCAAAAAGAGCAAAATTCTTTACCATATTAACGGTGTTGCTGGCATGCACTCACAAAAAATTGGTAATGCATTAAGAAGTATTGACACCTGGTATCCTGAATATGATGAGGTTTCTACTGGGCCGATTGCTATTGAACCTTATGGTGCGGTAACCAATCTTGGAGTTGCATACCGTAACCCTAAAAATAAATCTGATTTTTTTACCTTGTTTGATCGATTTGCTCGAGGAGAAACGTTGGCGAAAAAAGAGGAAGAACATTATGTGATGGCAGTATTGGTGCGTGGCGGAGTTTTTGGCGAAAGCGGTAAGGACTAATCATGAATGTTTATCAGGATATTACTTTGCTGCCCATGGCTGATATTGATATACATTTTCTATGGGAAAAGGTATATCAAATGATTCACTTGGGGCTGGTGGAAACAAAAATGCCCAATGGCTTATCCCCCATTGGCCTTACTTTTCCTGGGTATGGTATTGAACCATGCCAGTTAGGTACCAAATTAAGAGTATTTGCTATGGAGAAGCAGATGCTCGAGAAATTTAATGCACAAAAACGGTTAAATAAGTTATCTGATTATACTCACGTAACCGGAATTCGTGATGTCCCGGGTAATATAAGCAGTTATGTTCGTTTCAAACGGAAGCAATCGAAGTCTAATACTGAACGACTGGCTAGACGAAAGGCAAAACGGGAGTTGATTGACTTTGAGAATGCGATGAAATTATTAAAAGATCATAAAGAAATATTAATAAGTGCTCCGTTTATAAAAGTTTCGAGCATCAGTACTAAAAATACATTCAAGCTCTTTATTTGTAAAGAGAGTTCTGCGGAACTTATAAACAATGCATTCAGTTGTTATGGTTTAAGCTCGGAATCAACGTTACCCGACTTTTAACCTTTATTTTACACGCTCATTAAAAATATAGATAAATCAATTAGTTAAATTGGCATGAAATATCAATGGTAATATATTGATATTTCATGCCAACTTGTTGTTTATTAAATTTTTTTTGTGGTAAAATTTGGATTCACTGCCGTATAGGCAGCTTAGAAACAAAAGGGTCCTGCTGTTCCTTTGCCTTTAGGATTCACTGCCGTATAGGCAGCTTAGAAATAAAGATTAAGCTATTATTAATATAGTTATCCATTCACTGCCGTATAGGCAGCTTAGAAAGCAAGGAACACGAAGAGAATAACGAGACAAATATTCACTGCCGTATAGGCAGCTTAGAAAATTGACGAGAATAATCAAGACGACATCCAACAATTCACTGCCGTATAGGCAGCTTAGAAAAGAAAGTTCACCATACTCAGGCCCCATATAAAATTCACTGCCGTATAGGCAGCTTAGAAATCAAGGTAATTTGTCTGCTTTTGCTACTGTTTATTCACTGCCGTATAGGCAGCTTAGAAATCTGCATACATTTCGACGCCATCCAAAAACAAATTCACTGCCGTATAGGCAGCTTAGAAAGTACATGGACAACTTATTTCTCGACACTCAGTATTCACTGCCGTATAGGCAGCTTAGAAATCGATCTTTCGAGACGACAACCAATGCACTGAATTCACTGCCGTATAGGCAGCTTAGAAATATAACAGAAGGGGATGTAATTTGCGGAACTAATTCACTGCCGTATAGGCAGCTTAGAAACGGTGATACTATTTCTGTTTCTATGACTGCTAATTCACTGCCGTATAGGCAGCTTAGAAATCAGACAAGTTCGTCTGTTGCTGATTCCCCCCATTCACTGCCGTATAGGCAGCTTAGAAAGGCATCAAAAGTAGTCTTATGACCAAAAGTACATTCACTGCCGTATAGGCAGCTTAGAAAGGTATACCCGGTTTTAGTCATTCTGCTTTATTATTCACTGCCGTATAGGCAGCTTAGAAACAAAAAGTACAAAGAAAGATCTTTATGATTCTATTCACTGCCGTATAGGCAGCTTAGAAAGGTGATTCTACTGATTTTTTAGTTCCGCAGATATTCACTGCCGTATAGGCAGCTTAGAAAGCTGGTTCAATTTTTGGTCAACGAAGTGCTAAATTCACTGCCGTATAGGCAGCTTAGAAAATAAAAGTCGGCAAGGCACAGCGAAGTACTGAATTCACTGCCGTATAGGCAGCTTAGAAAATGAGCGACGGAAGTAGCAAACGCAGCAAGATATTCACTGCCGTATAGGCAGCTTAGAAAGCTGGGACCGTGAGTCAAGTTAGTATTGTACGATTCACTGCCGTATAGGCAGCTTAGAAATATTACTAAAATAGAATCAAGAGGGTTATTTGATTCACTGCCGTATAGGCAGCTTAGAAATAAGACTTTTTGAGATCTTGCCCACCAATCAAATTCACTGCCGTATAGGCAGCTTAGAAATAGAACGTACAGTAGAAATTATATTTTTGATAATTCACTGCCGTATAGGCAGCTTAGAAATCTCTGATATGCTTTGACGTGCTCGCACTGTAATTCACTGCCGTATAGGCAGCTTAGAAATATAGTTGTTGGCCAAGGACTAGGCTCAGTTGATTCACTGCCGTATAGGCAGCTTAGAAATCATGCACTGATTGCTGAGATAGTCGAAGTCTATTCACTGCCGTATAGGCAGCTTAGAAAATGGCAAACCCTTCACGTTGACGTTCACGAATATTCACTGCCGTATAGGCAGCTTAGAAATTTGGTGTATATGCATCAACTGGCTTCGGACTATTCACTGCCGTATAGGCAGCTTAGAAAAGTTAAGGAAGTTACTAAGCGAAAAATATTTAATTCACTGCCGTATAGGCAGCTTAGAAATTAATCTTCCCAGTCCCGTCGCACGTACTGCAATTCACTGCCGTATAGGCAGCTTAGAAAAGCAACAACAACTGGCACAGGCTTGTCTATAGATTCACTGCCGTATAGGCAGCTTAGAAAAAGCAAGCAAGTAAACGAAAAATATTCAGCAAATTCACTGCCGTATAGGCAGCTTAGAAATTAACAAGTCTATTCACATGCTGAATGAATTCATTCACTGCCGTATAGGCAGCTTAGAAATAAAGAATTCGTTGATACTGTTAAGGATACTAATTCACTGCCGTATAGGCAGCTTAGAAATGGAGACACGTTTAATGTCTCTATGACTGGTCATTCACTGCCGTATAGGCAGCTTAGAAAATTAAATCAGAGAGACGAATTAACATTTCGGGATTCACTGCCGTATAGGCAGCTTAGAAATCTTCATGGCTCTCTTGTTAAGAAAGATTTTCATTCACTGCCGTATAGGCAGCTTAGAAAAAATTTCGAGGTAAAAAAGTAAGCTGTTTCAGATTCACTGCCGTATAGGCAGCTTAGAAACACAAGCCAACCTTGCTGCGTTTGCCACTTCTGATTCACTGCCGTATAGGCAGCTTAGAAAATAATGCTTTCTTTAAATCTTCTAGCTCGCTAATTCACTGCCGTATAGGCAGCTTAGAAATAGCACTTTAAGCTTTTTACACCTAACTTTACATTCACTGCCGTATAGGCAGCTTAGAAATAGTTCTCGCCTCTTAACACTATCCCCTTCATATTCACTGCCGTATAGGCAGCTTAGAAATGACATGCCCACCAATATCTCCTTTTTTAACAATTCACTGCCGTATAGGCAGCTTAGAAAAGAAGATAAAGGCATAGTACTTAAAGATATTATATTCACTGCCGTATAGGCAGCTTAGAAATATTAGCTCAGCTACCCCTGTTTTTGTCATGTATTCACTGCCGTATAGGCAGCTTAGAAAAGAGGGTGCTATAAAATTAGTTGAGAGGTATTTATTCACTGCCGTATAGGCAGCTTAGAAATCTAAGTAATGGCTACTACCTATCCATATAGCATTCACTGCCGTATAGGCAGCTTAGAAACAGCACCTCCGGTGTTTATATTCTTACTATTTATTCACTGCCGTATAGGCAGCTTAGAAATTTTGATGATGATGATGATGATGATGATGATGATGATGATGAGTAAAATTCACTGCCGTATAGGCAGCTTAGAAATTGATAGTCTTCATCGATTAGTCCTGTCGTATATTCACTGCCGTATAGGCAGCTTAGAAATACCAAAGCTTTAATGATCCGGGTGCGCCTGTATTCACTGCCGTATAGGCAGCTTAGAAATGTTCCCAATAACCGGGATCCTTAGCGTACGCATTCACTGCCGTATAGGCAGCTTAGAAAGAAACATGAACCGTCCGAAGTAACTTTAGCCCATTCACTGCCGTATAGGCAGCTTAGAAATCAAAATGCTTTTTAACAGCATTTTTTGCCTTATTCACTGCCGTATAGGCAGCTTAGAAAATTCAGTTTCCGTGAGCGCAAAGGGATTATTAATTCACTGCCGTATAGGCAGCTTAGAAATCGGAAAGTTAAGTATTCTGTTTCAATTGATTTATTCACTGCCGTATAGGCAGCTTAGAAATTCTCAGAATGTAATGTCTGGTGTTCCTGATGATTCACTGCCGTATAGGCAGCTTAGAAAGATGTATTAAATCTTCGTACCCTCCGAACTCTATTCACTGCCGTATAGGCAGCTTAGAAATCCAAGAAATCTTCTAGCTACTTCTTTTCCTTATTCACTGCCGTATAGGCAGCTTAGAAATTCCACGGCACCAAATGAGGAGTCTAATATAAATTCACTGCCGTATAGGCAGCTTAGAAAGTACCCAGTAACTCTTTGGTTTATAATAGAATATTCACTGCCGTATAGGCAGCTTAGAAAATGTATTTTTAAGTATGCTGTCCTCACTGAGCATTCACTGCCGTATAGGCAGCTTAGAAAAATAATAATTGAATGTTCAACAAACGATTTGAATTCACTGCCGTATAGGCAGCTTAGAAAAAGTTTAGTTACTGGTCGTTTTCGCTCAAATGATTCACTGCCGTATAGGCAGCTTAGAAAACAAGCAAAATAACGAATCTTAACATCAAAATATTCACTGCCGTATAGGCAGCTTAGAAAACATTATTAGTGAAGAAACAATAACAACATGTATTCACTGCCGTATAGGCAGCTTAGAAAATTCGCCCATTTTAAACCTAACTGTACCATTCATTCACTGCCGTATAGGCAGCTTAGAAAATAAAGTAGATTTAATAATTGGGGGCAGTCCTTATTCACTGCCGTATAGGCAGCTTAGAAATTTGTGTGCAGATGTCCTCTACCATATTTAGCATTCACTGCCGTATAGGCAGCTTAGAAAAAAGTATAACACCTTGTTTTAGATACGATGACATTCACTGCCGTATAGGCAGCTTAGAAAATTACTTAGAGGAAGATTGGGCAATTGCAGGGATTCACTGCCGTATAGGCAGCTTAGAAATTAATAAAGAAGCCCCCAATTAAGGAGGCTATATTCACTGCCGTATAGGCAGCTTAGAAAAAAACTCGTTAATTTGAAACATCTTTTTTCATATTCACTGCCGTATAGGCAGCTTAGAAACAATACTTGAATTGATTCCTCCTTCTGTTTAGATTCACTGCCGTATAGGCAGCTTAGAAAACAAGGAACACGCAAAGAAAACTTACTTAAGTATTCACTGCCGTATAGGCAGCTTAGAAACAAGATTCAAAATGATACTTAATTCACTGCCGTATAGGCAGCTTAGAAAAGAGCTTTCGCATCTCGGTGAGCAAGCTATATATTCACTGCCGTATAGGCAGCTTAGAAATCACGTGGAACTATACATGAGGATAGAAGGGGATTCACTGCCGTATAGGCAGCTTAGAAATTGGTGAGCAAGCTGTTCTTAATAAAGAGATTATTCACTGCCGTATAGGCAGCTTAGAAAAACTAAAGGGCCAACAATAGGCATAAAATCTTATTCACTGCCGTATAGGCAGCTTAGAAAAATATCCGTAAGCCACGCAATTGTC
The DNA here is from genome assembly GCF_937871865.1 of uncultured Legionella sp. Classification (GTDB taxonomy): domain Bacteria; phylum Pseudomonadota; class Gammaproteobacteria; order Legionellales; family Legionellaceae; genus Legionella. The sequence continues at coordinate 18,966 of NZ_CALMPD010000088.1, read as the reverse complement.
CCATCGCATTCACTGCCGTATAGGCAGCTTAGAAAATATAATGGACGAAGTGTATATTGCCCATCATATTCACTGCCGTATAGGCAGCTTAGAAAATCTTAAATTCCTCCGCATTTACGTTTATGTTATTCACTGCCGTATAGGCAGCTTAGAAATATAATCGAACAGGGCTTAATCGAAGCGGGATATTCACTGCCGTATAGGCAGCTTAGAAATGTCAATCCAGCCCTGAAAATACTTTTTTTGTATTCACTGCCGTATAGGCAGCTTAGAAAAATGGTAACGGAATCGATTCAATCAAGAATAAATTCACTGCCGTATAGGCAGCTTAGAAAAGCATCTCCTTTTACAACGTCGCCTATCTCATATTCACTGCCGTATAGGCAGCTTAGAAAAGATATGACAACAAGCAGCTGCTCAAGTGGTCATTCACTGCCGTATAGGCAGCTTAGAAAATTAGAACAACTAAGTGTATGTATTGACCAGGATTCACTGCCGTATAGGCAGCTTAGAAAAGAACATCACATGCAGTGGCAAGACCCACAGTATTCACTGCCGTATAGGTAGCTTAGAAAATGATTGATAACTATTGTGAGCATGAATGGGGGTTCACTGCCGTATAGGCAGCACCAAACGATATCAAGATAATAATTTTTCCTGGCGCTCATCCAAAGCTTTTGGTTGGCTTGACGTTTTGATTATTGTAAGCCTTCTTTGTCTACATTAATGGTCTACAATTAAACAAAGGAGGCTCAATCAGGGATGAGTATGCGTTGCATTAAAAAATACTCCAGGGTGTTATACAGTACCGTATTTTTATTGTTTTTCCTGGGGCCTATCGATCTTTTTTCCTGTCCCTGTTTTAACATGGGATTCTTGCATTCAGAATTTCTGGATAATCAAAATACCCAATGCTATATTTATAAAGAAGGGAATATTATCTATAAAATCGATATTTTTGATGAGAAGAATGGTGCCTCAAGCACCCATACTTCGTGCTCACTTGAGACTGATCACCATGATGTATATAGGCAATTTAGTCTTTTTCATTTAGATGACCATTACGATTGTATTAGAGAAATTCTTGATGCCTGCAATCGACTTCATCTTCGTACTCAGAAGCGAGATTATTAATGGAATTACGCTGGGTGATGTGTGTTCACTGCCATTAAGTTAAGAAAAGTACGTCATCCTGAGCATGGCGAAGGATCTCCTGAATCCAGGGAGATCCTTCGTCGCTAGCTCCTCTGGATGACGGCCAAATCCTTAACTTAATGGTAGTGGGTGATGTGTTGGCCCCTCGTTTTTCGTCCCTTGTTTGATCACGTTGTAAACCACTGGCAAGACAAATAAAGTAAACAACGTACCTAGACACAATCCACCGATTAAAACAGTTCCTATTGCATGTCGGGATTCGGCGCCTGCATCGTGGGATAACACCAGTGGTATTGCACCAAAAACCATTGCGCCTGTTGTCATCAATACGGGTCTTAGTCGCAACATGGCGGCTTTTTGAATTGCATCGGTGATGGAGGCGCCATTCTGATGCAGTTGATTGGCAAATTCCACAATTAAAATTCCATGCTTACTGATTAAGCCAATTAAAGTAATTAAGCCAACCTGGGTATAAATATTCAATGTTTGGTCAAAGATGTAGGTAAAAAGTAGCGCACCTGAGCATGCTAAAGGTACGGTAATTAAAATAATCAGAGGATCAATGAAGCTTTGGAATTGAGTGGCTAAAATGGCGTAGATAAATGCTAAAGACAAGAAGAGTAAAAACAACATGGCATTTGAGGATTCAAAATAAGTCTTAGCAGCACCCGTCCAGGTTAGTTTATAATGCTGTGGCAATTCTGTTTTAGCCGCATTCCATGCTTGTTCAATACTATGGGGCATGGAGTCTTTTTTATTGAGCTGGATATGTAGGGTTGTTGACCGCATTTGTTGATAGTGATCCAGTGTTGCCGGCTGAGCTTTGGGAGTCATCTGGGCCATTGCGCCAAGGGAAATCCGTTTTCCTTCTGCATTGGTCAGATACAGTTCGTTGAGAGTCCAGGGTGAGGTAACGCCTTTTATCGTCAGATTGTAAAGAACGCCATTTTTTTCAAAATTTTGTGATTTATCGCCACTAAAAAATACTTCTATGGTTTTAGCGACCTGACTGGGTGTCAGTCCCAGTTTTGCTATCTGATTTTGATCCATGTCGATTGAATAACCCATGGTATCAAGACGAAGATCATAACTGGTTGATTCAAATTGTTTGCTTTTATCAAGTACTGCTTTTAATTTTTCAACGTGATTAAAGAGTTCTCTATAACTGTCTGGGGTTGAAATAACCAAGGTTAGTTCTGCTCCGCTGCCTGCATTATCAATGCCCGGTAATCCGGTATCCCAGCTCCATACGTGTGGATCTATAGAGGGCAAATGATCGAATGCGGGTTTGAGTTGTTCTACTATCTCACGGGCAGAGCGAGTTCTTTGAGAATGAGGTTTGAGAGGAAGTACAATGCTGGCTCCCCAATCACCGATGAACGTGAGTTTGTTATCTGATTCAGAAATCTTATTGACGGTTTGTTCCAGATTTGACACTTTTGTATCCAGCTCATCGATGTGTTCTCCGGTAACGGGGGCAGTATAAACACCAATAAGCCCTCGGTCCTCCTTGGGAGCAGTTTCATGTCCGATGATATTATATAAAGTGATGCTGGAAATGATGGAGAGAAGGGCTATGGAGCAGGTGATTTTCTGATGACGGACAATAACTTTAAGTGCTTTGGCGTAGTTTTGAGATAATTGCTCCAGGAAATGGTCTACTTGAGGAAAACAGTTTTTAGAATCACTTTTAAGAAAATGGGCGCACATCAAGGGTGATAGAGTCAGCGCAACAATTCCTGAAATAAAGACGCTGCCGGCCAGGGCTACGGCAAACTCAATAAAGAGCTGTCCTAACATTCCTTGCATAAAGGCAATGGGCAGATACACACTGGCTAAAGTAAAGGTCATGGCCACAATGGCAAAGCCTATTTCTCGTGCTCCTTTTAAGGCTGCTTCTAAAGGCGTTAAGCCATGTTCAATATGTCTCCAGATATTTTCCAATACGATAATGGCATCGTCTACAACCAAACCAATGGCCAGCACCATGGCGAGTAAGGTCATCAGGTTTATTGAAAAGCCAAATATCTTGAGAAACAAGAGTGAACCTAGCAATGAGATTGGGATGGTAACCAAAGGAATCAGAGTCGCTCTTAAGTTACGCAAAAACAGAAAGACAATAACCAATACCAGAACTATCGCTTCAGTGATGGATGAACGTATGTTTTTGATGGAGGCATTGATAAAATCAGATTGATCAACAATGACATTAACTTTTAAATCATCAGGCAATCCATGTTGTAAATCACTTATTGTTTTGCGTATCTCTCTGGATACATCAATGGGATTGGCATCATTGGCTCGGTTTATAGATAGAACTAATCCGGCATGTCCATTAACTCTGACTCTCATCTGAGTGTTGTCAGTTTCCAGTGCTACTTTAGCAATGGATTTTAATAATATTGGATGGTGATTCGTTGATTTAATCAGCAGATTTTCATAATCTTCCTGACTTCTAGGTTCTGATTGCAGCGTACTGGGTATTTTATCTCTGTAATTACCGGCTGGTAGCGAGACGCGGCTTCTGGACAGGGAACTCACTACTTCATCTGCGTTGACCCCAAATGAATAGAGTTTGTCTGGTTCCAGGCTGATGTTATAGGTATAGGGCTGCCCCCATACTTCTACTGAGGCAACTCCTTGCACACTGCGAAACACATTTTTTAAATTAAGATTGGCGTAGTGAGTCAGTTCACCAAAACCTCGAACAGAAGATTCTAAAGCGATTCCGATAAAAGGCAATCCGTTGGATTTGCGTTTTCGCTCAACAAACGGTGGTTTTACTTCGCTGGGTAAGAGAGCTTTGGCAAGTCCTACAGCATCTTGGGTAGCACTTAGTGCTCTATCCATGGATGTTCCGGCACGGAACAATAAAGTAATTTGTGCACTGCCTGCGTAGGATTGCGAGGTGATTGTTTCAAGGCCTTCAATACCTGCTAGTCTGTCCTCTAGAATATTGGTTACAGAGGTTTCGACCAGATCAGGACTAGCGTTCGGATAGTTGGCGCTGACCGTAATCGTAGGAAAGCTGATGTTTGGATATTCACGAACTGATAAGTTATGAAAACAGAGGATACCTATAACTATAATCATGCAATTCAGAATGATTGCGGAAACAGGATGTTTAATGAAGTAGCTGGTTAGTTTCATGAGAATCAGCCGTTGTTGACTACAGCGGTTGGCCGATAAATATCGACAACCATTTCAGGATAAAGCCGTTCCTGACCTTTGATAATGAGTTGTTGGCCTGGCTTTAAGCCTTCTGTAATTTCAATTTTATCCTGTTCTTTCATACCCGTTTTTACAGGGACCAAGGTTACTTTTTCTTGCTCCACAATATAAACAAAAGGTTCGCTGTTTCTGAGAAAGAGGGCCTGGAAGGGTATTACTATGGTGTTTTGTTGTTCAGCAACAATTAAATCGACATTTACTGTAGTACCTAAAAGACAGGTATCGCATTGAATATCTACATCGGCAGGGCACATATGAGTATGTTCATCGATCATTTTTTGTAAATGAGTCAGGGTATACTCTTTACCAAGAACACGTACTGCTTGTCCTTCATTAAGTCCCGTCAGGTTGCTGCACGGTACATCAAGATCAACAACCAGTGAACTGGGATCATAAATCGAAACAACAGCCTCTCCCTGGTTTATTTCTGAACCTTCTCGTTTTTTATATGCTCCTATAATGCCGTCAAATGGGGCGTAAAAACGCAAATTATCCAATTCAATTTTGGTTTTTGATAATTCCTTTTGGGCGACCAGCCAAGCTTGTTTCTTTTCTTCAACTTCCTTGGGGCTGACAAAGCCAGTTTTTAACAACGGGTTGAAACGGTCAAATTGAGCTTTAGCAAGGGTTTCGGCGCTTAGTGACAGCTGCAGGTTTTTTTCAATGTCAGGGTTCACTATTTTGGCAATTAACGTACCTTTTTTAACTTTTTGGCCAGTCGGAATCAATTCATCTAACATTCCTGTTCCCTTCGAAACCAATACGGTAGTATGTTTGGGATGAATTATTCCTAAAAGTTTTATACTTTGTTGAAATTTTTGGGTTTTTACTATTTCGACTTCAACCATTTTGTTGGGATTAACGGGTGTTTGCTCCGCTGAATGGGAAAAAAATCTGCTGATTAAAATAATGGGCATGGTAATAACCAGGCCTAAAGCAATCCATTTCCAGTGGTATTTGGATTGCCAGCTGGTCCGATGAAATATTTTGTTCAACACGTTAATAACCATTTAATTAAGAATATGGTGAGATGTTGTACCATATCATGAAATTGAGTCTGAATTAAACAGATTTTGTTGCACTGCATTCAAATTGTTGTTCAGTATTGAGTCACTTTAGACCGCAAGGTGTGGGATTGTCAGAAATGGGTATAGGCAATTGAATCAATATATGAAAGTATATGTATTAGGACTCACTGCCGTAAAGTTAATAACAGTAGATCATCCTGAGCGTAGCGAAGGATCTCCTGAATCCCGGGAGATCTTCGTCGCCAGCTCCTCAGGATGACGTACTGTTATTCACTTAATGGCGGTAGAGCCAGGGCTTAGGTACTATAGTGTTGTCCACTACATTTAGTTTTTAGATTTCTATGTAAGAGAAAGGGAAGTGAATGCGCATTTTTTCATACGTCATCATCATGCATTTGATTAGCCTGATGTCTTATGGCATTCATGCCAATACGACTTTAACGTTTGAGCAAGCGCTGAGCGTGGCCTATCAGAACAATCCTGAATTGCAGGCAGAGATAGATAAAGCTCAGGCGATGAAAGGTTTTTTTATTCAGAGTAAGCTTTATCCAAACCCACAGTTGGAGCTGACTGCTGAAAATATTGGCGGTTCGGGAGCCTATTCAGGTTATGAATCAGCAGAAACGACCCTGTCTATTACTCAACCCATTCCTTTGGGGCATCGTTTACATTACTTGCAAAAAGCCACTTATGCTGATTATTTAGCATCGCTTGCCTGGATTAAAGTACAGAAATCGACGCTTTATATTGCTGTGGGGAACGCTTATATTGATGCATTGTATGCGGAGCAATGGCATCTGGTAACAAAAAAATTGACCAAGATGAATCAAGATATTGTGACTGCGATCCAACGGCGCGTTACAGCAGGTGCTGGAGCAGAGCTTGATTTACGTTTGGCACAGATACGATTGGGAGAGGTTCGTATTCAAAAAGAGAAAGCAAGAAGAGATGCTTTGATGGAACGTGCTAAATTAGCTCGTTATATGGGGCGTGGTTTAAGAGTGGAGCAGCGCCTGACAGAACAAGGGTTAAAGCATCCTCGTTGGGTTTGGCCTCAACTCATGGGCAAAATACAGCAAAGCCCATGGCTTTTGGCAAAGCAATTGCAGGCAAATGCAAAGCGCTCAACGATTACCGCGGTAAAGAAAGCTGTGTGGCCTGATTTGAACATTCAATTGGGAGGCCGACATTTTTCTGATGATGACAGTAATGCTGCAGTAGTTTCAGCCTCTTCTCAATTACCAACATTTGATCGCAATCAAGGTAAAATTGTCACTGCTGAGGCTGAATACACCCAAATGGTGCATGAATTGCAAGGAACAAAACTGGATGTGCGGCAAAATTTATACTTAGCTTTTTTGCAGGCTGAGCAAGGGCGATTTGAAGCCGATCTGGTTACAGACTCATTGTTGCCTTTGGCGCGTAAATCATTGAATGTTGCAAAAGAAGGATATCAAATGGGACGATATACCTACATTGAATTATCTACTGCTCTTAATGCTTTGTTTGAAGAGGAACGACATTATCAGCAGGCTCATATGGATTATCATAAAGCAATATTGCAGATAAATGGAATTTTGGGCTTGGACGCTCATTAAGGAGATGGCTTGAATTTAGTACGATCATTAATGCAAAAAATGAAGCTGATCTTGGTATTGGTTTTTTTGGTTTCTTTTTGTTCCTGGGCGCATGATGAGTCACATTCCGCAGATGAGCCAGAGAAAGGCGCGCATGGAGGTAGACTCTTTAAGCAAGACTCATTGTCTCTTGAGTTGGCAATGTTTGAACGGGCAATGCCCCCACATTTTCGTGCCTATCTTTATGAGAATGGTGCGCCAAGGTCTCCCGAAAACGTCAGCTTAACTATTCAATTGAAGCGATTTACTGGAGCAATAGAAACCATCTCTTTTATACCCGTTGAATCGTTTTTGCAAAGTGAGCAAGTGATTCGTGAACCGCATTCTTTTGATGTCACTATTACTTTAAAAGATAAAGGGAAAACGTTTACCTGGAACTATTCTACTTACGAAGGGCGCTTGAAAATAATGCCAGCCCTATTAAAAGCTGCACATATTGAAACTACTGTGGCCAAGGATGCATTACTTAAAAAGCAGTTGAAGGTTGTTGGAAAGATAACGCCCAATCGCGACACGTTGGCACCTGTTTATCCACGTTATTCAGGAATTATTAAGTTGCTGGGCAAAAGTCTGGGAGAAAAGGTTTCTAAAGGCGAAGTGTTAGTTACTATTGAGAGCAATGAAAGCTTACAAAATTACAATATCCTTGCTCCTATTAATGGCACGGTCATTCAAAAATACGCGACTACCGGTGAGCTTGCTAAAGGGGATAAGCCTATTTATGAAATTGCTAATCTGGATAATGTCTGGGCTGATTTAACGTTGTATCGTAAAGATGCTGCTTTGGTGAGACAAGGCATGGAGGTAGTGGTGACCGGAGATGAAGGTAAGCCGCAAACGGCCAGCACGATTTCTTATATCTCTCCCTTAGGTATTGAAGACAGCCAGACGGCACTGGCGAGGACGATACTTCCTAATACGGGTGGTGTTTGGATGCCAGGAATGTATGTGAATGCAGCAATAATCATTAAGGAGTTGACAGTGCCGGTTGCTGTGCCTTATTCCGCATTGCAAAGAATATTTAACCAAGACGTGGTCTTTGTGCAGCAAGGGGATTTTTTTGAGGCAGTGCCAGTTGTTTTGGGAGAGCATGATGAACAATGGGTGGAAATAAAATCTGGCTTGGAGCCTGGTCAACGTTATGTTTCGAAAAACAGTTTCTTTCTTAAAGCTGAATTGGGTAAAGACAGTGCTGGTCACGAACATTAAGGAACCATAATGCTTGAGAGAATTATTCATTTTTCCTTGAAACACAGATGGTTTGTCTTATTGTTTACGCTGATTATAGCCGGTCTTGGTGTGTACAACTTTCAGCGCCTTCCTATCGATGCTGTTCCAGATATAACCAACGTCCAGGTGCAAATCAATACCCAAGCCTTGGGATATTCTCCCTTTGAAGTGGAGCAGAGAGTGACGTTTCCCATTGAAGTGGCAATGAGTGGCATGCCCTCTTTGGACTATACGCGCTCTTTATCTCGTTATGGTTTATCGCAAGTTACTGTTGTTTTTAAAGACGATACCAACATATTTTTTGCCCGACAGTTAATTAATGAACGATTACAGGAAGTTAAAAACAAGCTTCCACCAGAAGTTGAGCCGTCGTTGGGTCCTATTTCCACGGGCCTTGGTGAGATTTTTATGTACACGGTGAGCAATAAGCCTAATCGTGCCTCTTCTCAACGTTACAGCCTTACTGAGCTGCGTACAATTCAGGACTGGGTTATTAAACCGCAACTACGTACTGTCACCGGAGTTGCTGAGGTCAATACTATTGGTGGATTTGAAAAACAGATTCATATCAAACCTGATCCTATGAAGCTGGTTCGTTATAATCTTAGTCTTAATGATTTGACCAATGCTCTGGAGCGTAATAATGCCAATGTGGGGGCGGGATATATTGAACGCAACGGTGAGCAATATCTGATTCGTGTACCAGGACAGGTTAAAAATATTGGCGATATTGAACAGATAGTCATTGCCAGTTTTGAGGGAACACCCATTCGGATCATTAATGTTGCAGAAGTTCAATTAGGTGAGGAATTAAGGACTGGAGCTGCCACTGAAAATGGTAATGAAGTGGTGCTGGGCACGGTTTTTATGTTGATGGGGGAGAACAGTCGTACTGTTTCCCAGCGAGTGGCTCAACAGCTGAAAATGATTAATAAATCATTACCGGAAGGGGTTGAAGCACAGCCGGTGTACAATAGAACCATGTTGGTTAATGCCACCATTAATACAGTAAAAAATAATTTACTGGAAGGGGCATTATTAGTTTGTATTATTTTATTTCTTTTTTTAGGCAATGTACGGGCAGCTTTGATTACCGCGATGGTTATTCCTTTATCCATGCTGTTAACCATTACCGGCATGGTCAATAATAAAATCAGCGCTAATTTGATGAGCCTGGGGGCTCTTGATTTTGGTTTGATAGTCGATGGGGCTGTAATTATCGTTGAAAATTGCATCAAGCATTTAGGGGAAAAGCAACTGGAATTGCAACGCATTCTGAATTTGGATGAGCGTCTTGAAGTGATTGCCAACGCCACGACAGAAGTAATTCGTCCCAGTATTTTTGGTGTGTTTATTATAACAGTAGTGTATCTGCCTATTTTGACGTTAACCGGTGTTGAGGGAAAAATGTTTTTGCCTATGGCTGAAACTGTAATTATAGCGCTGTTGGCCTCAATGCTCTTCGCTCTTACTTTCGTGCCTGCCGCAATTGCTATTTTCTTGCGAGGGAAAGTTCAAGAGAAAGAGAATCTGTTGGTGCATTATCTGACTATCGGCTATGAGTATGTATTACTTATTTGTTTTAATGCACGAAAAAAAGTGATTGCTTCTGCTGTGGCCTTAGTTGCGGTTAGTTTAATGCTGGCTTTTCATTTGGGAGGGGAATTTATTCCAAGCCTTGATGAAGGGGATATTGCCATGCATGCGATGCGTATACCTGGTACTAGCCTTACTCAGTCGATAACCATGCAGCATTTGGTGGAGGAGAGAATCAGCCAATTCCCTGAAGTGAAACGAGTTTTTTCTAAAATTGGTACCGCTGAAATTGCTACTGATCCCATGCCTCCCAATGTTGCAGATACGTTCATCATGCTGAAATCGCGGAAGGCTTGGCCTAATCCTAAAAAAACAAAACAGGAACTGGTGCAGGAAATGGAAACGGCATTGAAGCAGATTCCAGGTAATAATTATGAATTTACCCAGCCCATACAAATGCGTTTTAATGAATTAATCTCTGGGGTTCGTAGTGATATTGCGGTGAAAATTTTCGGTGATGATACTGACGTCTTACAGGAAACTGCGAAGGTCATCAGTACCCAATTAGAAGACATTCCCGGGGCTGCAGATGTAAAAATAGAACAAGTATCAGGGCTGCCGCTTATTACGGTAGAGATTAATCGAGGAGCTTTATCTCGTTATGGATTACAAGTAGCTGATGTGCAAGATGCGATTGCAGTGGCAATAGGGGGCAAAAAAAGTGGCGAGATCTTTGAAGGAGATAAACGCTTTGATTTAATCGTTCGTCTTCCTGAAGCCTTACGAACTGCTCCTGATGTGTTGCGTTGGATACTTATTCCCTTACCCATTGCAAAAGATGGTGAACGCCACTTTATTCCTCTGAGCGAAGTGGCAACTCTAATTCGTAGTGAGAGCCCTAATCAGATAAGTCGTGAAAATGGAAAACGGCGAATTGTAGTGAGTGCAAACGTTCGACATCGTGATTTAAATTCTTTTGTGAGCGAGGCTAAAGCCAATATTGAACGTAATGTGAATGTGCCCAATGGCTATTGGATTGGCTGGGGCGGGCAGTTCGAACAATTGGAATCTGCATCGCAACGATTACAGGTGGTTGTTCCGGTTACATTGATGGCTATTTTTCTGCTGCTGTTTATGAGTTTTGGCAGCATAAAAGAAGCGCTGCTGGTGTGTACCGGCATTCCCTTGGCATTAACAGGGGGCGTGTTTGCGTTATGGTTGCGGGGCATTCCTTTGTCTATTTCAGCAGGAGTTGGATTTATTGCGCTTTCTGGAATAGCGGTGTTGAATGGTTTGGTCATGATTACCTTTATTAATAATTTATTAAAACAGAAACACTATCCTTTGCGAGACGCTGTATTGCAGGGGTCAATTGCTCGTTTGCGTCCGGTGTTGATGACCGCTCTAGTTGCTTCTTTGGGCTTTGTACCCATGGCTTTGGCTACTGGAACAGGTTCTGAAGTACAACGACCCTTAGCTACGGTAGTTATTGGCGGAGTTATCTCTTCTACTTTTCTCACCTTATTGGTGTTGCCGGGGCTGTATTATATATTCCATCATGTTCGAAAAAATTAAAAGTAAGTGTTCCGCCCTATTGTTGAAACGGTCATATTTGAGTGTATATCGGCCTATACACCCTGAGCTGCTCTTTGTTTTCTTGCTTTATGAAAAATGCTTGTTTGTGCCCAGACACTTTAATGACAGAATCCTGTAATTCATTTATTTTATTAATGGACTGTGTAGGAAAAGAGTCAATAATGGTTAATTTTCCAAGATTCCAATTGATTAAACCGACGGTACATACGGACACTATAATATTCATTATATTGTTTAATAGCCTTTTAATACCCCGATGATGCGCTAACTCACTGTTGAGCGCGGTTTTAACAAATGGAGTACACGAGTTAGCAAAAGACTGTATGTCTGCCTGCCTGGAATTCTCTGTGCCTGAAGAAATAAATTTATTCATACTGTCACGCAATTTTTTATAAAGTCCCTTGGCTAATTCGCTTTCAGCTGTAAATCCTCTTTGTTTGAGGTCCTTAGCTTTTTCTTTAATTGCCTTCAAATTCGTTTCAAATCCAGTCAGGAACAATATATTTTTTCTTGTCGCTCCTTCGGAGGGATTTTGGGGGGGTATAAGTTGCAGTTCTGGGTTTGTACGATGAATAGTCTCAGTTGGTGTATCATTAGACGAAGGGAGTATCAATGCAAGTTCAAGATCTTCATCTTCTTTGTTTGTATCAGGAACATTGTCTTTTGAGTTGGCAGGCGGAGTATTTTCTTCTGAGGCGGCTTTATCGGGGGGAAACGCAACAAGCTCCTGGCGAAGGGGATTTAGTTGCACTAATGATACCCAGTGAACGTTATCCATATTATTTAAAATCATAACGGGATCTGGCATACTCCCTAGAGTGTTATCTACTGCCTTGTGCCCATTTCGATACAACACCAGAGGTATTTCTACATCCCAGGTGGTATCAATTCGAGTAGTTTCTGGATTGCGGGTCATTTTTTCGCCTGTTACCGCACGATGTAAGGCCATCATCGTTTCTTCTGAGCCCCATACAAAATTTGTATTAAGCATCTTTATGTATTTGTTAAGATAAGCTTCATCATTTTCTAAAAAAAATACGACGGTTTTTTCCCTGATGATAGTATTTAAAATCTGGCTTCTTTGAAAAATAAGATTTTCATCTGATTGATCAATAAGCGTTTCAAGTTTGTTGTTCCATCGGTGTTGAAAATCCTGGAGAAGGGTGTTGATTTGTTTTGTAGCGAACTCTTCCATTCCAGGGCGGATATTGGGAACATTATATATTTCTGCAGTAGTATAATCTCGATCGGTAAAATCGCTGCTAAGAAGCATTGCTAAAGACGGATCTTTTTCGAACAGCAATCGTGCAAATTCGTATTCAATTCCATAATTCGCAGAAGTGAATATTGGGGAATCATCAGGTTTTTTTAAAAATTCATCCCGTGTTCGAGCAGCTCCCAGTGCTCTGGCGGCCGGTCCAAATATAGGTTCTATAATGTCTTTGATTTCTGTTAAACTAAAATCCTGCTCTTTTTTTAAAAGAGCGGAAAGCGCTTCTTGTTCTTCTGAATTTAATCCCAGGTTTTCAAATACTATTTGAGTAGTGTGATTGTCTTTTTTAGCCTGCAAGAAATACATCAAGGAAATGCCGTATGCATAATACATGCAATTACCTAATCCACTATTATCTACTTTAGACTTTGTCATACCTTGGTACTCTTTTAGAGAATCATCGGGTACTATGCTTCCAGCAGCCTTTCAGTCCATAACTTATTGAAAGGTTACTAAATTTTTTTGATTATTTTTCTGCCCCTTCGTCACTAAAAGTGATTAAACAGATGGTTTCAAAAAGAAAATCAATCAAAACCAGCACAATGATTAAAAAAAAATATTATTGACTAATTTTAGCGCTTTTGGGTGTTATATACAAGAGGAGCCATGTTCTACGAATATTGATACCTTAGCATAATGAACTGTCGCTTAACATTTCGTTATGCCGATTATTGCAGTGACTCAATTAGAGGCTTTTATTCATCATATGTCCTCGAGAGTGCATCAAATCGGGATCTTGCTGGGTTAGTTCAGGAAAAAAGTCCAGCTGCCAAATAGTTTTAGGTTTTATGTTTAATAATTCATTGAATGCTTTAATTAATTGTTCATCCGTTTTTTTATAATTATCAATTATTGGGTATGTTTCAGCATCCTTGCGATGTGGTTCGAAAGCTGCTGTAAGTTTTTCAAAATAAGAGACTGTTACGAAATCAGCGCGTTGAGCAATACGTTGGCTTGTGTGATCCCGTTCGCAACGGATGTAAATAAAATGCAGATCACTAAATTGCTCCCGAAATAAATGCCTGTCTGTTTCACGTAACATGGCTTGAGATACAATAATAAACTCATTATTTTGTTCTAATAATTTCATTTTTTCAATTATTGTTGAAGCCAATTCCGTGGTCATTGTTCGTGAGAATGCTTGTTCGTTGCGAACAGCCAGTTTCATTTCTTCTGTTAATGCTTCATCAGCATCCCAATAACAGGCTCCTAGCTCTTTTTGAAGGAGCTGGCCTATGTAAGTTTTTCCTACTCCTGGTAAACCAAATAAAAAGACAATCATAGAAATCCTTTTCTCTAACTGCGTTTGGCCCCATGTTGTGGGGGGTAGATATGAAAATCCTAGCCCTCAGAAGAGCAAATGTAAAGAGCGTTATAAGATCTTATTTCAGCTATTCTGGTTTTAATTCAAGACAGTTGCTACGCCTGTTTTCACGTGAACTTAAAAAAGATAAAGATATTTTTGTATTCTCTATTGAACCCTGGATGCAGAATAAGTTATTAATCAATCTGGACTCTAAAAAGGCTAACTTGATTGAATGGCGCTCAGAAAAAGGACTATATTATGTACAATGGTAAACAGCAAGAAAATAAACCTAAACAAACGCCTCAATCTAAATCTGATGACTTTCAAAATCGGGCACTGGCCGCTCGTTTTGTTTTGAATGAGCAGGCAGATAGATCTTATTACCTTAGAAATACCATACATGAGGTCAGTAGTTTTATTTCAACCCGTGTAAGTGAGCTTTATAATTCCTTGGCGATGACTTTTTCCTTGGATGCAGTTGATTTCACCAGTTTCAAAAAATACATCTGGCCTGTTATTTCTTCTGGTGCTGCGTTGGTCATTGGAGAATATGTTATGGATGGGCTTAGTGAATATCAAACAGGTATTCCTGAGTATGATTTTATTTATAAATTCTTTTTTGGTGCTGCAATATTAGGTTATTGTGCGATGAATCGAATTACCGAAACAGAGTTCAAGAGTACTGCCGGGCTTTCTGCTGCTGTAGCCAGTGAAGTTGTTGCTATAACTTATTTGTACAGCTCCGTGTTTAGCGGGACTCGAATGTTGGTAGATGGCTCATTGTCAGATGGGTACTCTTTTGTTGCCAGTTTAGGTACCAGCGCTTTGGTTGTGCCCAGTGGTGTTGCCTTTTTAAGCCAACAAATACAGGATCTATTGGTCAGATATCAATACAGTAAAGGAGCGCAACGTTCTGATACCGCAGTGATATCCAGTGGACTGACTCCATTATCCAATTTATATTTTCAGCTAAATCATTTTCTGGCGTCTGAATTAATGTCCAGCTCACGCATTTTTCAGTTAGGGTTAATTTCACATAATATCCTTCATGCAGAACGCATCGTACAAAAATTTAGAAATCTTCCTGCTTTATTAGCTGATTTAACTCCATCTACAATTAAAAAATTGTTGCAACAGCAAGACAAACTAAAAAACGATTATGAATACAATAATACCTTACATAAAGTCTTACGATTTACCTCTGAAGGTGCGGTGTTTGTTGACATTCCCAGATATCGTTTAAGAACAGGAGATTTGGTTCATTGTGATGACAGCTTGGATCTTACCTCCGTTCCCTTATCTGGAGAGTTGGTGGCCCTGGAGCGAAATTCCGAAGGTCAATTTCTTAATAGTCTGGTGCAGAGAAAATTCAGTGTGAATCTGAAAGCTCAAAATGGTGAGGACGTATGGATTGAGCATTTATCCAAGCAAGGCTTTGGTAGTACTTACAATAAAGTAGATTTACATGCGATTCGTGATGGAAAGCAGGCCGGTGTACTGGCTGGTGATAAATTAAATCTTTATGGCAACGATGACGTGTTCATTCAGATTATGCCGGAAAAAGAGTTGTTATTAAGTGGTGGCTATGAGAAAAAATCAATAATCAATGAGATTATTGCGGAGCGCAAGCAACGCAGTGTATTACATTCAATTCTTGCATCAATCATTATGGCTGGCTTTTTACAACGCGACATTACCGCATTACCCGCTGAATCAATGCGGCTTATGTTTACTCTGTTCCAAACCATGATTCCATTTTCTGAGGCTTTTTTAAGAGATGCGGTGAACAGTAGGTTAATGAAAAAGCTGAACAAGAATATGGAGGGTAAACCTTTTGAAACCATTGATGCGCTTAGAGTGGTTGATTTATGCAATGCTTTAGGTGGTTATTATCACGACAGACTTCCTAATGGTGTTGCCATTATTTCTGATAAAACAGGGACTTTAACCACGAATAAAATGGATGTTCTGGGCTTATGGACCAGAGATATGCCCGGAAAGGTTCAGCACAGTTTAAAAGAGCATAAGGGATTAATGCTCCCTGATGAGCGGATGCAAATGGAATCTTTTGAAGTATTCGCAAGCGCTTATACCAATAATAAAAAGGAGTTGGAGCCAGAAGAATTTTCTTTGCTGGAATTATACAAGGCTCTTGTAAAAAACGAGCAGTGTTTGCAGGTGAGTATTCAAGGTAATAACCACTTTCTAAAAACTCTGGCTGTTGCTGGTCAGGAAAAGGAAATTGAAACGTTTCATTTAGGTTTATATCGTACTTTTGGTGGGCGGTTGACCTTGGTGCATGACAATAAAAGTCATTATCTGGTCTTTTGTGGTGTGCCTAAGCAAGAGGCATTTAAAGATACTCCTCTCTTACAGACTTATTCAGAAATGCAAAGTCGAACAGGAGTGCTGTCTCGTGATTGGTGCATTGCCCGCGCACCAGTTTCGGTACAGGAGTTTGATATTTTAAAGGGCTTATTTGATGAGGATAACAAAAAGGAGATTGAGTCTTTTCTTCTTTCCAATCCTAATCTATTGAAGGATTTAACGCATTACGTGACCTTTATTATTGATAACCCGGTGAAAAAAGGGGCTGAGCATTTTATTGAACAATGCCGGAGCATTAATGTACCAGTGTTTGTTGCTACGGGAGATACCACAAAAGCCGCCGAAAATATTGCCCGAGTCCTATGTCCTGCCTATGCCAAAAAAATGATTTCCATTCGAGCAGATAAGACAGATAGTTTTGATAGTGATGCACTAAGTGAAGAGCGTATTCCTTCTGATGCAACGGTTATTTTCTCGGGAATTAATCCCGAGGTTCTCGCCAGTTTTAAACAGTTATTACTGCGAGAAAAGGAGGTGCGCCCAGTTATTATTTTTGCCGAAATGAGCACTGAAGGCAAAGGAGTGCTGGCTCAATTTCTGAAGGATAATCAGTTTTTCGTCGTTGCAAATGGGGATGGTACCAATGATGTAATGATGATGAAGAACTCGGATGTTGTGATTGCTCATTATTCCGATGATAATACTTTTGCTCCTGGAGTGGGGGCATTATCCAATATCAGTGATGAACAAGTACGTCACCTTTTTGGTTCTCAAAAATCCTTTTATGAATTATTTGATATCAATCTTCCTACCAGCCTGTTTGTTCAGCGATTTACCCCTCTGGCTAATACGCAAGAAAAACCGAGTATGGCTCTGGCACTTAAAAGTGGAAAAATGACTTTTGATTTAGCTCGTGCCATTGGGGTGCCGGATGTTAAAGAAATGTACCAACAGCATTGGTTTAGTGTTGGTTTTGATTTGATGTGGCTATGGGTTGCATTTTATGAAATTAATCAAAGCAGCGATTTACCCATGGACAATCAAAACATCAGTGCATCGCAATTTATTACTCGTTCCATGGGGATAGTAATGATGATTGGCGCGCTACAAGCGCTGGCTAATTATGCCTGGGCTGAAGAATCGACCAATTTAACGAGCATGCTTTTTACGCTAGCTCTTTTACCAATCGTGCTGAAAAGTGTGTTTTCCGGATTTAGGATGGTACAAGACAGGATTTATCCAGAGCCTGAGATACAGGAGGTTGAAGAAGCTGATGTGCCGCAGGCTAGAGGATCAATTACCGGATATATTGGGTCATTATTCAGGCCTGCACGATCGAATACCAATCAAATGCAGACATCATCAATAACGAATGCTCCTGAGTTAAGTTAAACAAAAAGTAAGTGGCCCGGATTAGGCAAAGCCGTAATCCGGGGATGAGTATGAAACGTGTGGAATCAGGATAAATTCTTCTTTGCAAAAATATTCATCGCCTCAACCAGAAAGGTTACTAAATCAGGATGGTAGTTCGCATAAAACGCTTTAAAGTCCTGGTGATCAAGATACATTTGTCCCAAGCCAATATAAGTATCATGATTTGGTGTCCACATATTGTTCACCCAGGCATAATGTCTGTGGATTAAATTTTGTACTGTCTCCGAATCCGGAGCTAAATGTTGCATTAACGCGGCAACCAATGCTTTATTTAAATCATCTCCCTCCTGCTTAAATATATCCCACTCCTGTTTTTTCCAGTGTTGTACCTTATTCCAGCTGTCCTCAATTTCTTGTTGGGTCAAAGTGCCTTTATTTATAAGATATTGCTCATGTTCCTGTTGTTTCGCAGGATCAAAGCCTTCATACAGTTCAATGTCTCGCATTATTAGTGTTCCTTTAATATGGGAAATGGTTTTGTCAATGGTCTTGAGCAATTGTTCTGTTCGTTCAAGATTTGATTGTAAAATGGATCTATGAGCCTTTAATGATTCGATTTTATCAAATTCATTGCTGTTCATAATTCGCTGTATGTCATTCAGAGGAAAACCCAATTCACGGAAAAACAATATTTGTTGCAGTATCAATAATTGTTCTTCTTGGTAATAACGATATTGATTGGCTCCATAGTAAGCAGGCTTTAGTAAACCGATTTCATCATAAAAACGAAGAGTGCGGGTACTGACACCTGAAAGCTGAGCCAATTGTTTTACTGTGTAGTGCATGATGTTCCTCATTCTGACTGTTCACCGCGTCACCGACTTGTATTCTGAGCCGTTGATCTTTTGGTTATTTTGAACCCTTGAGGCAAACGATCGCTCTGCCAATAACCCTCGGTGTTTACACAAGATAAAGGATTACGTAACGTTAAAGTCAATGCTTTAATGTTATTAAATTTAGGTTATCTATAGCTATTTATCCTCCGCAAAGAATAATCAAAAGAAAAGAGAGTTGTTATGATTAATAACATTTTGAGCAACAGAAAGAGTATTAAATAATCAATTGACTATTTATTGCACATATAATATATTGCGTGTCATTTTATGTAACGAGCTGATTCTAAATCCAATCAGCCAGGCACCGCGATCTGTTTCTTTCTATGGACAGAAGGAGCATTGGTACTTCCACATTTTATTCATGAAACAGATTGGT
>NZ_CALMPD010000087.1 GCF_937871865.1 uncultured Legionella sp. | reverse complement strand
ATGATCACTATAGAGAAAAATTGATGGGTTTTTAAACTTTGATGCTCTTGCCCTGCAGAAGGAGCTTAAGGTAATTAGAGCAATTATTCAGTAAAAACAGCATCATTTTTAAGTTCTTCTTTGGTCAATTAAATGCCATTAGTATTCATTTCCCAAGCGGGTTATAATTTGTTTTTAATTTTTTAGGTGAATTGCAGTGAGGCATAGCCCACGTAAACGTTTTGGCCAGAATTTCCTCCAAAATAAACACGTTATTGATGATATTTTGCGGGCGATTAACCCTCAGGCCGATGACAATATATTAGAAATCGGGCCTGGTCTGGGCGCTTTAACTCAACCCTTACTTCGTCAATTAAACCAATTGACTGCTGTGGAAATTGATACTGATTTACAAGAGTATCTGAAAAGCCTTCCTATAGCACAGGGTAAATTAAATTTAATCGCTGCTGATGCTCTAACCATTGATTACAGTCAGTTTGGCCCTGATTTAAGAGTTGTAGGCAATTTGCCCTATAATATTTCTACGCCATTACTCATCCGTTTATTGCGCTATATTTCATCTATAGACGACATGCATTTTATGCTGCAAAAAGAAGTGGTCGATCGTATGGCTGCGGGGCCAGGCACCAAAGCATACGGGCGTTTGAGTGTGATGTTGCATTATCATTGTGAGGTAGAACATTTATTTGATGTTCCCCCTGAGGCCTTTGATCCGCAACCTAAAGTGGATTCGGCAATCGTCAGACTTATCCCTTATCGTGACTCTCCGTATGAACCAGTCGAAGTGGAGCACCTGGAGCGCATCGTTGCCAGCTCGTTCGCCATGCGTCGAAAAACCTTAATTAATAACCTGAAAGGGATAGTATCGGCAGCGGAATTAGATGAATTACATATTGATGGCAGAAAAAGACCTGAACAAATTTCTGTCGCTGAATATGTTCAACTAGCGAAATTTATTTCCAAATAGTGTAAAATTATATGATATAGCATTGTGGAGGTCGTTTTGTTTCATCGTCAACGGAAAGTTCCATCATCAACGCAAGCCAAATCAATTAAAGATTTGACCCGTTTTGTGCGGGCTGATCAATTCTTGCTTGAAAATAAAAGACCGGTGTTATTACAGAAAATGGTTGAACTGAGCGGTTTGGAAGAGTCGCGCTATGAGAGCTTATGCGCAGTGCTCATTGAGAACCTGGTGAATTATTGCCAAAATCTCCCCGAGACTACCAACAGTTATTATTCTCAACCTGGTGGGTTGGTTGATCATGCGTTGAATAGAACCGAAGCTGCTTTGAGTTTGTTTAAGGAGTTCGTAATTCAAGACAAATCTGATTTATTATCAGAGGAACAAAAACTCTGGCAATATGCACTTTTCAGTGCGGCTATTTTACAAGGTATTGGTAAATTATTTGTTGATTATCGCATCAATTTATACGATGCCAATGGTCAATTATTAAAACAATGGAACCCCCTTTTAGAGAGTTTGACCAATACCGGGAGTAATTACGATTTTGAATTTTTGAAAGAATCAGACGTTGAATTTCGTCGTCGTTTGAATATCTTACTTGCCAAAGCGTTAATGCCTCTGAGTGGGTTTGCCTGGATAGCTTCTTATGCCCAGGTGCTTGCTGTCTGGCTGGCCTTACTTAATGAAGACACGCGCTCTGCTGGAACTTTGGGGGCGATTCTAATTCGGGCTGATGCAATAGCAATACAGCGTTACGTTACTGATTTTATGGTCCGAAGTGGTGTAAGCCGCGGTGGGCGTTATGGCCGATCGGGTACCTTTGCGGGCGGGGTTCCCGTCACCATTGCTGAAAAAGAACAGGCTATGGGAGTGGAGTTCCTTCAGTGGTTAACCAAATCTCTGGATGAAGGCCGTATTATGATTAATAAGGCACCATTATTTATGGTTCCTGGCGGTATGTTGATGTCGCAGGAAATGTTTCAGTTATTTGTGCGTGAACACCCAGAATATAAAAACTGGCAAGCGGTGCAAAATGGGTTTTTATCTTTAGGCCTACACAGTAAAGGTATTGCCGGGAGTGTGATTGGACGATTTGAGCAGGCTCATACCCAACACATGCAAAGTGGTATTGTATTTTCCGAATATGCTGTTGTCTTACCGGGTTCTGTCAAGGTGCAATTAAATACTGGGAAAATTGAAAGCATGTCCGCAACGGAATTGGTACATAAAGCACAACACATCAGCCAGTTTACACAACAACACAACACTATTGCTGTTGCCCCATTGCAAAAAATAGGAGCAGCAGGACAGTGGCTGACCGTTGAAAATGACGTATTGCCTTTAGTGCCTGTCCCACCGGGAGCACGTGGTGCCTGATTATGCCATAGGTGATGTGCAAGGATGCTATGAACCCTTACAGCGTTTGCTTGAGCTGATTGACTTTGATGATACTGTTGATCGCTTATGGTTTGTTGGGGATCTGGTCAATCGCGGGCCTGCATCTCTTGCCGTCTTACGCTTTATTAATCGCCTGCCAGTGAAACCCAATATTACTTTGGGAAATCATGATTTGCATTTACTGGGTTCCTTATTTGGAGGAAGACCCTGGAAAGGACATGATGACACCATTCAGGAAGTCTTACTGGCTTCTGACGGCGAAGAGTTAGGGCATTGGTTAAGACAACAATCTATCTTGTGTTATTCCGCAGAACTGAATGTAGCTATGTGCCACGCAGGTATTGCACCATTATGGGATTTACCAAAGGCTGTTGCTTTAGCACATGAGTTGGAGGCAGTACTCGCAAGCGAGCACTATAGTGAGTTTCTGGCCCAAATGTATGGCAATAAACCAGACATCTGGTCTGATGATTTATCAGGGATGGGGCGGTTAAGAATGATTACCAATTATTTTACTCGAATGCGTTTTTGCAATGATAAGGGGCGATTGGAAATGAGTTTCAAAGGGGCTATTTCCAAAGCGCCTCCACATGTATATCCCTGGTATGAGGTTCCTAACCGAAAAGAAATTCCAGCCGATATCGTTTTTGGTCATTGGGCGGCATTGATGGGGCAATGCCCAAATCCAAGAATCCACGCCATAGACACAGGGTGTTTATGGGGGGGAGAGCTGACTGCCTTAAGACTGCAGGACAAGAAGCGATTTTCAGTACCAGGAAGATGAATACCTTATTTTTAATAAACAACAGGCGATGACACTAGTGAGATTTTTATTTAAAGACACACTGTTATTACAGATATTTCTGTTGTTTAGTCTATTGGGCACTGCTCTATGCTCTGCTCAGGTTCCTGCCCCCGTTGAAAAAAAATCGCTCTATAATTGGGTTAATGATCCGTTAAATGAAGCAATACAGGTGGAGCAAGCTGGGGTTAGATTAAGAAAGGCAATCAATAATCCTGAGTTTATGCTTGATAATTGGATAGAGTTGCCCACCTCACCAGTTGCACGCAGTAAAACCATGTACCATCTTACGATAAGAGAAGCTATTTTATTGGCATTACGCTATAACCCTAATATACAAAATGCAGAATTGGACCGAATCATTCAGCGTTATCAGTTACGTTTAGCGCATAATGAATTTGAACTACAATATGCACTTGGTGCATCTGGTGCGTTGCAAAAAAGCACTTTTAATGGGGTAGGAACAGCGACCACCAATACCTTTCTGGCCAGCCCGGAACTGGCGCTAAAAACCAAATTAGGCACTAAAGGTACCTTTGGTATTGATAATAATATCGGAGCCAACAACAGTTTTAATCCTGTACTTAATCTGTCAGTGACCCAGCCTCTGTTACGAGGTTTCGGTCCTTCTGTTAATGAAGCCGGTCTATTGGATGCCATTGATAATGAGTGGATTAATAAATTAAGTTTACGGCAATCAGTAGTTGATCAAATAACACAGGTTATCCTGGCCTATCGTTCACTTATTTTAAGCGGTAATAATTTACAAAATCAGCGTCTGCAATTAAAAGAAGCTAAAAAATCATTTGATATTAATGAGAAAAAAATAGCTGCAGGACAATTGGAACCGACGGGAAATATTCAGCAATCGTATCAAATTGAATCGTTGAGTTTGTTGGTTGAGCAAGGTGAAAATGATTTTAAAATTGCTTCTCAGGATTTATTACAAACCATAGGTCTTGATCCCGACATGCATTTATCGGTGCCCAGCGATGTGACTTTAAAAAAAATCGTCGTCCCTGATTTACAGCAATCGATTGAAATTGCTCTGAATCACAACGTGCATTATCTGGCCCAAAAAATGGCTTTGCGTGCTGATGAACGTGCTTATAAAATCGCGAAAAATCAACAATTGTGGCAATTGGATTTGGCGGGAACGATACAAAGTGGAACGGTAAATGATGTTACGGGCAGCAATTCAGGGGTGCGCGGCATTTATAATGGCAATAATGTTACAGAGTCAGCGCGTGTAACTCTTACTGTACCTTTGCATGATATAGGGCGCCGCAGCCAACTAATCAACGCGAAAGTACGCTTGGAAAAAGACAGGATAAACCTCATTGCGGCAAAACGAGCTTTAGTAACGAATATAACCAACATTATTAATAACATTCAAAGTTTGGCAAAGCGTTATGAGTTAGCCCAAAAACAAGTAAAACTGGCTGAGCAATCTTATGCTTTGGAAAAGAAAAAGCAGCAGGCGGGAATATCCAGTGCCCTGGATGTAAATAATACCCAGAATCAGTTGATTCAAGCGCAATCAGGATTAATCGGAGCAAAGATTGCGTATCTTAACCAGTTATCAGCCCTGCAACGGACTTTAGGAACTACGCTGGACTATTGGCAAATTAAACTAAGGTATGGCGGATGAACACTTATGCTAAATTGATCATAGGAATACTGTTTACTATTAGCCTTATGGCATGTGGCAGTCATGAAAAGGAAAAAAACACTGAGTTAAATGAATTCAAGGTAACACCGCAACCTCTGCGTAAAACCTTGCATTTTACGGGTACCATTCAGCCTTTACGGGAAAGTACTTTATCCAGTCCTATGGAAGCAGTGGTTGAATCGATGAATTTTCATTATGGACAGATGGTTAAAAAAGGCGATGTGGTTTTAACCTTAAATTCCAATGAATTACAAAAACAATACAACGATACCTTAACTGATTATTTAAAGGCAAAAGACAGCTATTCGATAGCAAAAGCCAAATTCGTGGGGACGCAGGAGCTGTGGGATGCTGGTTTGTTATCCAAGAATAATTTTTTGAGTGAGAAATCTGGTGTGGATACTGCACGGGTCACCTTGATGCAGGCGACCCGTAAGCTTACCGAAATGTTAGACAAAATGGATGATAAAAATTCTCAAAATTTATCCTCTTTAAGTTTGGCTGATTTTGATAAGGTTAGGAAAATATTAACGTCAAACCATAATATTATACGTTTAAAGGCGCCTGGTGATGGAGTGATGCTTTATCCTCCTAAATCAGGCGATGATAAAGCGACTCGGGTTACGGTAGGCTCTACGGTAAAACCCGGACAGGTTATTGCCTTGATTGGTGATTTAAAAGGCATCAGTGTTGAGATCGATGTTCCTGAAATTGATATTGATAAAATCAGGCCCGGTATGAGTGCAACGATTAGTGGCATCGCTTTTGGAAAACATCGTTTAAAAGGAATGCTGGTTGCAGTTAATGCCCAGGCATCCAACTCCAGTGGCGGTGGCTTGCCATCCTTTACTGCGGTAGTTGAGGTGAAGTACTTAACCCCAGAACAACAACCCTGGATAAAAGTGGGCATGAGTGCGGCGATTGAGCTGAATGTTGACAGTGACAATCAATTATTAATTCCTATCGCTGCCGTTACGCGAGAAAAAGGAAACAGCATTGTTAATTTGCAATTGGCTCAGGGTACTATCGAGAAACGCATTATTACTACAGGACCTGCTCAGGCTGACTCTGTGGTTATTGAATCCGGGCTAAAAGAAGGTGATGTGGTGGTTTATGATTAGTGAACCCTTAATTCAACTAAGGGATTTAGTAAAGGCTTATCATCTTGAAGGGGTTAGCACTACTGTTTTAAAGGAGGTTTCGCTGGCTGTTCATCAGGGTGATTTGTTGGCAATAGTCGGGGCTTCTGGTTCTGGTAAATCAACATTAATGAATATTATTGGTTTATTGGACAAGCCTGATTCTGGTTCTTATATCCTGAAAAATAAAAATGTTGCCGGATTAAGTGATGATGAGTTGGCTGATTTACGCAATCAAAGTATTGGGTTCGTTTTTCAACAGTTTAATTTGCTTCCTCGTTTCACCGCACTACAAAATATAGCCTTACCACTTACTTATAGAGGGACCAGTGCCGTTGAGATAAAAGAAAAAGTTTTTCATGTGCTGGAACGAGTAGGAATGGCAAAATATGCTCGCCACAGGCCAACCCAGTTATCCGGTGGGCAGCAACAACGAATAGCGATTGCAAGAGCTCTGGTTACGGAGCCTCAGGTTATTTTGGCGGATGAACCTACCGGTGCACTGGATTCGCGTACCGGTACAGACGTCATGAATTTATTTTTAGCGCTACACGCCGAAGGGCGTACTATTATTATGGTCACTCACGATGAACATGTGGCGGCACAATGTAGGCGAAGAATTACTCTGGCTGATGGCGCTGTCATTGCGGAGTCTGTCCAATGAATTTTGCAAGCCACTGCCAGCAGGCACTTATCAATCTGACCGCAGCAAAATTGCGCTCTTTTTTAGCCATTCTGGGGATTTTGGTGGGTACTGCTGCTGTGGTTGCTTTAATCAGCTGCGGCCAATTAGCTACCGAAAAAGCCTTGGAACAATTTAAAGCCTTGGGAACGGATCTGCTCGCCGTTTCTGTGTATCAGAAAATGCCCAGTAAATCGCGTAGTGGCGATGATTCTCTTTCGGCAGATCAATGGCAACGATTATCTGAACAAATACCGTATGTAGTAAAAATCGCTCCTTACAGCACTGCTTATCAACCCTTAAGTTTTCAGGGGAAAGTGATGCAAGGGGTGGTTATTGGAGCTGATGAAAATCTGGCTGGTATTGTTAATGTACGTTTAATGCAAGGCCATTTTGTTTCCTTTGTCGAATCTTTTGAGCATTTTTGTGTTATTGGCGATGGCTTGGCGCAGCAAATAAAAGAAATCAGCATGGATGATCCTATTGGGAAGCAGTTACGCATTGGCCAGTCGTTGTATACTATTATTGGCGTTGCTGAACATTGGAAAGAGAATGGTTTTTTTAATGAAGACATTAACCAGGCAGTAATTATTCCGTTAGCGGGTATTCGTTTAGTAAGTAAAGATGCAAAAATAAATAATGCGGTAATGCTTCTCAAGCCGGACAGTCCCATAGATGAGGTCATTGATCATATTAAGCACCTTATTAATTCAATGGTGCCTAAATTAAGTGTGTTTCCCCGCAGTGCCAAGCAGATTATAGCCAGCATGGAGAGTCAGGGAAGAATTTTTACCCTGCTGCTTGCGGTCATTGGCGGTATTTCTCTTTTGGTTGGTGGCATTGGGGTGATGAATGTCATGCTGGTATCGGTAAGTGAGCGCAAAAAAGAAATTGGAATACGCAAGGCCGTAGGAGCCAAAAACAGTGAAATTCAAGCTTTATTCCTGGTCGAATCAGTAATGCTTTCTCTGTTGGGAGGAATTCTTGGTGTGTTACTGGGATTATTGTTTACCCGAATTGTCGCATATTTTAGTGATTGGATTTTTTCAATCTATTTGCTCCCTCCTGTAGCGGGTTTTCTGGTTTCGGCGGCAACGGGCATTTTCTTTGGCTTTTATCCTGCCCGCCGTGCAGCAAAACTTGAGCCTATGGTGTCCTTACGTAGTGAATAAGAAGCCTATATTGCATTGATAATATAACTATTTTACTATGCTATTAGTGCTCTATCTCTAAATGGACTTTTTTATGATAAAAAAATCACTGCTCCTTTCTTTTTTATTTGTTGGTTTTAGTTCACTTATTCACGCGGAACCGACAGCTCAGCCCACTACTCCATTGCCATCAAGCTATATGCCTGTAGTGCTTAATGAGACCTTTCAATCTATTGTCCAGCGAATGAGTGCTGCAAAACAGGCAATTAATGAACGGCAACATTCATTGTTAGAGCAACGCTATGATTTGAGTAATACTCCTTCCAAAACCGCCACCATGTCTAATGGCAAACCGATTCAGACTGGGGTTCGGGTTAAATTGCCGCAAGGAATGACCTGGGATGCCCTGGCCAAAATGACTCCTGACGAGATAAAAAGTAAAGGTGTATTCCCTTCTGGATTCTTGCCACTGCCTCATCCCAATCATCCGGAAGGAGGCATGTTATTCCCCCAATTCACCATAGATGATATTAACAAACAGGAAGGCAGAGATTTAACTCGTTTTGATTTGGATTTTGATATTCCCGATCATTTCCTCCCCCCTCATCCGGCCCCTATTTTTTTAACTACCAGGCCTGATCTGGGTGATGTATCCCAAGGAAAACTGGTGACTATTGATAATTATTTTGAATTATTTAATGGTCTGTTAAATCCGAAACAACTGGAAGGGTTACGCTTACTGGTGACTCCTTTCCCTCAGCAGCAATTCAACCAGACTGATGATCGCCGTACGCTTAAGCCTAGCCGTGGTGTTGCCTGCTTTGATTGTCATACGAATGGACATACCAATAAAGCAACACATTTGGTTGGCGACATTAGACCGCAGGAGTTCCGTCATCGTATCAACACGCCCACTTTACGCGGCCTGAACATCCAACGTTTATTTGGTTCACAACGCGCCTTGAAAACCGTTGAGGATTTCACCGAGTTTGAGCAACGAGCAGCCTATTTTGACGGAGATCCGGTGATTGCAACCAAGAAAGGGGTGAACATTCTGGAACGAGGTAGTCAGGTGCATTTCATGTCTGAATTTGAGTCCATTCTTGATTTCCCTCCTGCGCCTAAATTGAATTGGGAAGGAAAGTTGGATCCTGCCAAAGCAACTCCTGCCGAATTGCGTGGACAAGAACTGTTTTTTGGCAAGGCGAAGTGCGCAAGCTGCCACACTCCTCCTTATTACACCGACAACACCATGCATAATTTGCAAACTGAGCGATTTTATGGTCCTCAAATGATCAATGGCATGAAAGCAGTAGGCGATGGTGCAATTAAAACATTCCCATTAAGAGGGATCAAAGATTCTCCTCCTTATTTACACGATGGCCGTTTGTTAACTTTGGCTGACACGGTGGAGTTCTTTAATCTGGTCTTAAGTTTGCAACTGACTGCTGAAGAAAAGGCAGATCTTACCGAGTTTATGCAAGCTCTCTAATACCGTTATTCGTATATCAGCGCCTTCACTAAGTTTTCGATACCGATTTAGTGAGGGCGCTGTATTGATAAAGCCTATTGGCAATCGGTTACTGTTTATCGAGGGATAGCATTATATTTATGTTGAAAAAAAAAGTGAGTTGTTTATAATTTAATCTAACTTTCTTTGTACATATAAATTCCATTATGCAACATAAATTTTTTGATTCAATTAGTTTTTCTGGTTTATCCTCCATCTCGGAACATCAGCAAGATATGAATGATATTGCGAGTACCATAATTCTTCCTTCTGTTTATTCTGATGATAGTGAGGATACTTCCATCGAGGAAGAACAGTGTTATGAGCTCGATCACTATCTTTTAACACTGGAAATAATGAGCAAAACGATTAGCGCGCTCTCTGCCAAAGCGCAAGAAAAAAAATATGAATTTAATTGTATTAGCTGTCGACGAGAAGAACTAATGGCATTATTGGACGCTCGTGTTACATGTCCAGTAGCACAACGACAACAGATAATCTATTTAAGCGAGCAACATTGGTCTGTTTTAGACGTATCTTTTGTTGATGGGCAGGTTCATTTTATTTTATATGATGCCGCCAACAGTCTATGTTTTGTCATTCCTACCTTAATGGAGTTGCGCAACAACTATCCATCTGCCGCAATTACTTATCTTGGAGCAAACTTTCAAAAGGAACGTTACAGCTGCGGTTATTTTGCTCTGGATGGTGCTTACAATCTGGGGAAAATTAATAATCTTCCAAAAACGCTGGAATCACATCCAGCCGAAGAGCCTCTGAGCTTGCTTGCCTTGGTGAACGCTTTTTATGAAAATGAGCAGGAGCAGTGGATTTGCCAATATGATAAGGAACAAGTAAACCAGGTGTTAATGAGCATTAAAAGGTACAGTATTAGTAACTGGCCAAAAGAACTGGGTTCTCTAGCGAAAATGATCCAAAACAAAGCCTTTTTTGAGCTGTTTTTTTCTGAAAAAGGTTATGTGTGTCACAATGGAAAATCTTTGGACGAGCAAGTTGAGCAGTTCTTTAGAATCAATTTTGCAAATGGCAATTGGATTTCCGACGCAGTTAGCATTAAAAAAGAAAAAATAGATCGCATTACGGCACAGCATTTTGGAACAGCAGATAATTTCTTCACTTCATCAGAATCTCTGCAAAACGACAGCCCCCCAACGGAACTGACTCGTGCCAAATCTATTCCTTAAAAGCCTCAAAAGAGGCTTATTTCATCATTGATGCCAGTGCAATGCATCCTTTCCCGGCATGAAGACCTATGGCGGTGGATACCGATTCAACAAATGCAGGGGGCTGGCCAAATGCTTCTGTGGTTAATTGGGCAAATTGCATCACTTTTTCCGGAGCTCCTGCATGGACCAGGCCGTAGGACTCCAGCGTATGATTTTGTCTGATAGACTGAACATGAGAAACTATTTTGGCTAAGGCTTTAGTTTCACTAAAGGCTTTATCAAACATAGAGGCCTTGCCGGTATTATCGATATGGATAATTGGTTTTATATGTGCTAATTGTGCGATTTTTCCGCTAAACTTACTGACCCTTCCGCTGCGGATTAGAGATTCAAAATTTTCTACATACACATAAAAGCCTACTTTGGGGATTTTTAAAGTGAGTTCTTGTTTTATTTCCTCAATAGGCATGCCGGATGCAATTAACCGAGCAGCGAAGCTTACCAGTAAGCCCAGTCCCCCTGAGGTCTGGTTAGAATTTATTACGTGAATATTGGATGCTTGTTCTGCAGCCTTCACTATGGCATCGTGGGTTCCACTTAAACCCTGGGAGATAGGAAGAACGAGTACGTCATCGTAGTGTTCTGACAGGTGTTTTAATTGCTCTTCCAGTAGTGCCGGGGAAGGAAAAGATGTTTTGGGATAGGTTTTTAGTTCGCTTAAATGATCATAGAAGGTATCTTGATTCAAGCATATTCTGTCTAATAAATTATGTCCATCCAAATGGATGTTCAATTGGATAATATGTACCTGATGAGCATCTAATAAATCTTGAGGCAGATCGGCACTGGAATCGGTTACTAACGCAATAGGGTATTTTCTTTGATGAATCATTTGAAACTGACGTAACATATCCTGTGCTTTTGCCTGGGTAATTGTGCCAGAGGTAAAAAGCGACTCGAAGACAACAGACGGTTTGGTGCAGTGCACGTGAAAGCGACATAAACTGGAATTACCGCTGCTAACGACACTGTCGCCATATTGTTCTATCTGAATGGCGACGGCTGCTCTATCAAGAGACTCTCCCGTCAGGGTAATCTCCGTACAATATCTTTGTTGCGGTGGTTCCCCTGCTTCGGGGATGTCATGATGAGGGTGGCATGATTCTTCATGGTGGTGATTTTTGTCAATCATTCGTGGATTTGTTAGGTATTCAGCAAATCCCCTGATAAAATGATAGAATCCTAAGGCGCCAGCATCTACAACCTGCGCTTCTTTTAACACGGGCAGAGTAGTCGCTGTGCTTTGCAATGCTTGTTCTACCTCAGGCAGGCTATGGTCAATCAGCTCTTTGAAGCCGGTTAATTTATGTGCTGTTGTACTGATGCTTTTTGACCATGCGTCAATTACGGTAATAATTGTTCCTTCAACAGGATGAAGGATTGCTGAACGAACACTCTGGCTGGCATTAGAAATTAATCTGGAAAAAGTAGCAGTATCTATTTGTTCTGATGTCAGTTTAGTTTCGGTAAGCCCATTAAAAAATTGGGAAAAAATCATGCCTGAATTTCCACGGGCGCCCACGAGAGCCGAATTGGCTAAAGAGTGTAACGTTTCGTCCATAGTGGTTTTTACGGACGAGTTATTAATAACGGCTAACGCTGTTGCGGACATATTATCGCCAGTGTCTCCATCGGCTACAGGAAACAGGTTGATGGCATTTAGGTTTTCGCGGTTAGAAATTATAGAATCACAAGCCATTAAGAATGCTGAATGAATCGCTTGTGCGTCTAAATGATTGATTACCATGGCTGCTATTTTTAAATTAATGGTCTATCTTATAAGAATACACCGATAAGTCATTAATTTAAACGAGAGATTTGTTTAAAAAGTAAAAGCAATAAATGCTGGTTGAACATACCAACCAGAAAATTATAATTATAAAACAGGGGAAGAGCTATGAAAAAGTGGGGGCTCGCTATAATAGCAGTGCTGTTATTCAATCAAGTTGCCTTTGCAAACAAACAATGGACTGATTGGGTGGCTGGCGTTAGAGAAGAAGCATTACATCAAGGGATTCCACCCAGCCTTTTTGATGAAGCGTTCGCAGGAATAAAAGAACCCAGCCGCCAGATTAAGAGTTTTATGCATTCTCAGCCAGAACATCGTTTAACCTTTATGAAATACCGTAATACTCGCGCCGATAACTATCGAATAGCTATAGGTCGTAAAGAGTATAAGAAGAATAAAGAGGTTTTAGACCAGATTGGCGAGCAGTATGGGGTTAATCCTTGCTTCATTGTGTCTTTCTGGGGTATGGAAACCAGTTATGGTACCTATATGGGAAATTTCCCTGTTATCAAAGCCTTAGCTACTTTGGCTTATGACTCCAAACGTAAGGATTTTTTCCGTAAAGAATTATTTCTTGCTTTACACATTCTTAATGACGGCCATGTTAGCCTCAATGATTTTAAAGGGGAATGGGCTGGTGCTTCAGGACAGCCTCAGTTTTTACCTTCGAGCTGGGTAAGATATGCCGTTGATTATGATGGCGATGGCCGAAAAGATATCTGGAAAAGCAAGCCTGATGTATTTGCTTCAATTGCCAATTACATGAAACAAAATGGCTGGAAAACCGGTGAGCCTTGGGCAATACAAGTTAAGTTACCTGCTAATTTTGATATGAAAATGGAAGGTAAGACTATTGTAAAACCAGTCAGTGAATGGAATGCTTTAGGAGTCAGGACAGAGAGTGGGCAGCCACTTCCTTATCAGAATTTGACTGCTAGTGTTGTGCAACCTTATGGCGGCCCTACATTCCTGGCATTTCCAAATTATAAGATGATATTGCGCTATAATAATTCCATCTATTATGCAGGGGCAATCGGATTTATGGCGGACAAAATTTGTCAGGCGCAATAATTGAGTAGAGTAGATGGTGTCATCCTGTATAGGGGCAGGCACTGCCATTAAGTTAAGCTGTTAGCTCGTATTAGCTAGTGCAATATAAGGATCCACGAGGATAGAGCTACTTTTCCCCGCATTACGCGATGCTAATGCGGGCTACGAAATGGAACTCTACTCCGTGTCGATGTCGCGTTGATCCGAAGCAGGGGTAATTTTTCAAATTATGGGTACCGAATTACCGTGGCTTGACCACGGTATCCAGGAAAGATTATTCTCTGATCCGAGTATTCGCGCAGTATCGGCTAAGGACAACGTTAACATCGCCCGCCTGCGGGAACGTACAGTTCTTGAGGATAGAAACGTGAACAAGTATCTTGATAAAACGACCAGTCTTACTCCCGATGCAAGACGCATTATCTGTGATAAGGCTACAGAATACCCAAACAGTGGCATATACAATAGGGTAAATACGGAAGGCACTTATTTATGCAGGCGTTGTGGTCTTGCTTTATTTCGTGGTTCCAGCCAGTTCAGCTCTGGTTGTGGGTGGCCCAGTTTTGATGATAATGTGGTACACGCTGTAAAACAAATACTTGATCGAGACGGTAGGCGTACAGAAATATTATGCGCTCGTTGTGACGCTCATTTAGGACATGTGTTTACTGGAGAGTCGTTCACTCATAATAATCTGCGCCACTGTGTTAATTCAGCCTCTCTTGATTTTGTAAGCGATACACTGGTTCTTGATAGTCAGGAAGCCATCGTTGCTGGCGGTTGTTTTTGGGGCGTTGAGCATTTTTTAAGGTTGATTCCAGGAGTACTACAAGTCGAATCGGGTTATACCGGAGGACATACTCTTAACCCTGATTATAATGAGATTTGTCGGGGTACTACAGGGCATTACGAAGCCGTACGCGTACTGTTTGATCCTGCTAGAACTGATTATTATCAGGTGGTAAAACGATTCTTTGAAATTCATGATCCGACACAAAAAAACGGCCAAGGGCCTGATTTGGGTCAACAATATCAAAGTGCGGTATTTTATTATAATTCTGAGCAATATCAGGTTGCGCAATCACTGATCCAGACATTACAAAAAAGAGGCTATCAGATGGCTACCAGGTTGTTGGAAATACAAACTTTTTGGCCAGCAGAAGAGTACCATCAAGAATATTATATAAAACATCAGAAAACCCCTTATTGTCATCGCCCGATGAAGCGGTTTGAAGATTAGGGTTTCATGTAAAAACGTACGCCGCGCCAGGATTTTAGAACAGGATTATCACAAAGACGGTATTAATCAAGAAAAAATCCACTGAATATTCTTGAATTATTCAGTGGATTTAAAAAGAGTTTTTGAGTGAACCAATTAAATTGGCTTGAATTTAATAGTTACCATATCCTCTAAACCAGCTATTATATTGAGGTGGTTCTTCATGGGGAAATTCCATAGACGTAGTTTCTACCGGGGCTGATGACTCCTCAAATTGAGAAAACCCATGTGAAGAATCTTTTTGGAAAGGAAGGACATTGGTCGCTGCTTGCTGGCCAAAGAAGCCATTGCGATTACCTTGCAGCTCGGTGATATTTTGAGCTTTAGTGTACGTTTTTTTCATATTGTGCTGCAGTTCTTCCAGTTGTTTGGCAATCAGACTAATAGATTGGCTTGTTTCTTCAATTTTAGCGCTCAGCTCGGGAAGCGTTGTTGTACGCAAGGTGGCCGCTTCTTTATCATGTTCCGAGATAATTGCTTTATTATTGCGGATGGCTTTGTGATTCTCATCCATTTTATCGTTACAAGCTGATTTTTGATAATGATATACACCGGCAACTGTGAGTGATATCACTGTCACTAAGGCTAACGCACCTGATAATGCAAAAAATACCGGACTTACTAGCAGAGAGCCAATAACAGCAGCACTAATTCCGGCACTGGCGCCACTAAATAATGACCAATACAGGGCGCTTGTTTGCGAGGCATTAAAGCCTTCTCGTGCCGTATATAATCTGCCATTCTCTTCAACCAGCAGTTTATTCGCCTGCTTTAATTGTGGATTAGAGGCTTCGTATCCTTGTAATGTTCTGGTGTGCTCGTTAAATTTTTGTTGCAAAGTACTTAGTATTGTTCTGGTGTCCTGTAGAGAGTGGCTGGTCTTTTTCTCTTGCTGTTGCAGTGCAGAATATTTGATCATCTTTTCACGGATCGAATTTAATGCCTCTCTTTCATAGTAGCTCACTTCCAGCTCTACTGTTTCGTCAAGTTGTTCAATAAAGGTTTGGTAACTGACCTCAGTAGCTTCCTTCATTAA
The DNA here is from genome assembly GCF_937871865.1 of uncultured Legionella sp. Classification (GTDB taxonomy): domain Bacteria; phylum Pseudomonadota; class Gammaproteobacteria; order Legionellales; family Legionellaceae; genus Legionella. The sequence continues at coordinate 16,134 of NZ_CALMPD010000087.1, read as the reverse complement.
TTGTTCACGTGTCTTGTCGAGTTCATCAATTTTGGTGAGGATACGCTGTTTGAGTGCCTCTCGATTTTTATCTGAAAGCTGTTGTAATTCAGGATCATGTGTTGAGCGAGCGTCTTCGCGATCCATTCGTTCCTGATTTCTGTTTTGACGTTGCCATTCCCTGTTAGGTATTTCAGTTTCAAGCTGGTGCTTTAATTCTCTAAAGCGATTTTCCGTCTGTCTTTTCTCTGTAACTATAGTGCTTAATTGCTGACCTTCGTTAAATAATTCTGCTTCTTTCACATCAATCAGGCGAGTAAGCCTTATCCGTTCGTCATTCAAACGATGTTCTTCTCGGACTAAACTGTCCAAGGCAATTTGATCTTGTAATGAGAACAGCATATGGCCGTGATTAGGGTAATTGAGGCCATTGTTGTGAGTATGTATGTGACCATGAACATGCATATTGGGTTCATGAGTAAAGACCTGAACATGAGCATGGATATTTCCGTGAGGGAAAGGAGCATTCAATACATATCTTGAATTAATTATATTTCGGTCGCTTTGGAGTCTGGCAATTGTTCGATTAATTTGATCCAGGTTTATTTTATATTCTGAAACTTGGCTGCGGATGTGAGCATGGTAATTTTGCTGTTGATAAATGCGTTCATCAAGCTGATTTTTTTTGTTTTCCAGGGAGGGTAGTTCCTGACTGTAGCTTACTTTTAGTAATTCATCATTAGTTCTTTCGTGTTCATCTGCTCTTGTTTCTTTTTTATCACTTGTTCTTTGGGCATCGTAGGCTTCTTGGGCCATTGCTTCGACGGCAGCTTGTCTGTCATCTGAAAACTGCTCTCTAAGAAGTAAGTCAATTGAATTAGTTACTGTTAACAAGGGTTCTCGATTCAGAAGGTATTGGCGAAGGTTGTGAAAATCAGATGCTTTGATAACTGCATTTGTTCGCTTTCGTACTATATCGTTGATAATGATTTCTGATAACGCCATGACTGGTGACTCCTCAGGTAAATAAATTATTAACTAATTTTTATGTCTTAAACTATGCTTGAAATTTAGCAATCTCATTCGACTGCAAAACTTCCTGCTCTTAGTGTGATCCCCTCTTTTTATGCTCCAACATGTAATTAAATTGCAGGCATTATGTCAGACGAATGTTAAGGAATTGTTAAGTACATATTTCATAACTGTAAATTGGGTCTTTTTTTGAACTAATATCGAGGAAGATTGGATGTATGTATATGAAAGATATTCAAAAAATAATCGGATTTTTTTTGTAAAAAAAAATTACAATTAAGTTTTTTTATATTTAATTTGGATTAAAATTCACGTTCTGTAGTTGTTTTTCTGTACTGTTCATCAACTTTTTCAGCTTTACGCTTATTTTCTTCTAGTTGGATTTGGTTTAGCTGTTGTTGCCAAAATAGCCTGGCCTGTTCTTTAAACTGATTGATTCTACGGATCAGCATCCCGAGATGGGTGGCTAGCATCGGTAACTTTGAGGGGCCAAATACGACGAGTGCCACAATAAGGGTTAATAAAAGTTCCCCGCTGCTCATCACGGTTTATCGCTGTCATTTTTCGATTCAGGGGAGTGATTGTCGCTCATTGCTTTGCGGAAATTTTTTATTGCCTCACCAAGATCGGTACCCATAGTTTTCAGTTTGGAAGTGCCGAACAAGGCGACAATGATTCCCAATATTAATAATAACGATAATGGACTGATGCCGCTTAATCCCATATTAACTCCTTATTTTTTGGTTAATGAGTACGAAAAGTCCTGTTATCACTGCACCAGATAATGCTATTGATGTCAGATGATGATAGTTTAATAGCTCGAAATAATTAATGACAGCCAGAGACAGGAATGAGGCAAAAACACCTAAACCCAAACTGTTCCACTGAATAAATGGAGTCTCTTTATTGGCTTGAGATGTGTTCTGTTCCTTATTGGCCATGAGTTCTGCTTTTTTAAGCTCCAGCACCTCAAAAATCAATTTTGGCATATGCGGCAGTTGTTCTGCGAAAAATGGAAGATTCTCTTTTAGTTGATCAAAAAAGTTCTTGGGTCCAATTTGTTGGCGTAGCCATTTTTCCAGGAAGGGTTTCGCTGTGACCCATAGATCCAGGTCAGGATAAAGCTGTCTTCCCAAGCCTTCTATCGCTAATAACGTTTTTTGTAATAAGACTAATTGGGGTTGGACTTCCATATTGAACCGTCTTGCTACTTGAAATAAGCGAAGAACCACTTGCGCAAAGGAAATATCTTTTAGCGGTTTTTCAAAAATGGGTTCACACACGGTGCGTATCGCACTCTCAAATTCTTCTACTCGAGTGTCTCGGGAGACCCATCCTGACTCAACATGCAATTGAGCCACTTTTCTATAATCCCGATTAAAAAAGGCTAATAAATTTTCTGCCAGGTAACGTTTGTCATTATCATTCAAGGTGCCAATAATGCCAAAATCAATACAAATGTATTGTGGATCTTGCGGATGTTCAGGAGAAACAAAAATATTGCCAGGATGCATGTCTGCGTGGAAAAAACAGTCACGAAATACTTGAGTGAAAAAGATCTCTACCCCGCGCTCGGCTAGTTTTTTTATATTAATGCCATGTGCATTAAGACTTGAGACATCAGAAACAGGTATGCCATGAATGCGCTCCATAACCATAATGTTTTCTCGTGAGTAGTCCCAATACACTTCTGGAATATATAACAAAGGGGAATTACTGAAATTGCGGCGTAATTGTGCTGCATTAGCCGCTTCTCTCATCAAATCGAGTTCATCGAGTAAGGTTTGTTCAAATTCTTTGACGATTTCTTTGGGTTTTAAACGCTTGCTTTCCGGCCAGTAGCGATCTGCCAATTTAGCAATGGTGTACATGATGCTGATGTCTTGTTCAATAATACACCGCATATTAGGTCTGAGAATTTTGATAACGACGTCTTCACCTGACTTAAGTGTTGCGGCATGAACCTGAGCCATGGATGCTGATGCTAATGCAATGGGATCAAATTGAGCGAAGAGATCATAAGGAGATATTCCATAAACACGTTCAATCATCGCTATCGCTTTGTCACTGGCAAAGGGAGGAACCTTATCTTGTAATTTACTGAGTTCTTTTGCGATGTCATCGGGTAGAATGTCTGGGCGCGTTGACAGGGCCTGGCCAAATTTAATAAAAATTGGACCTAATTCCTCTAACGTTTTTCTTAGGGCCTGGCCTCGGTTTAATTGTTCTTTACGGAACCAATTCCATGGATTCAAATAGACCATAAAACGTAATGGAGAGAATAATCGTAGAGATACGACTACATTATCGAGCCCATTTCTGGCAAGAACGTAATTGATATGGATCAGGCGAATTACTTGTTTAATTGATTTCATAACAGCTCATCAGTTGTTTTAAATGAGCTTGCGATAGCTCAATAGATAATGATACTTCATCTATTCCAGCAATAAAATCCTTCTGTTTGCTTTGGGATTTCAGACTGAAAGGTTAAAAGTCATGTTTTTTAATAAATATTATTTTTGGTTTAACAATTGGGTTATATGAGCTTGTAATCGCTCAACACTTAATGATAAATCATCGACATCATTAAAAAAATCTTCCAATTCATTCCGCGAAGGCAATACTCTCAATTCTTCCTGTAAAAACTCAGTAACATTTTGTTTCATTGATGAACTGAATTGATTTTTGAATTTCATTCCCTTGCGTATAAATGAGCCTATTTGATGTGCGACGACATCACCAGTGAAATGAGCTAGATGCCCCTCCCAGTCAATATCCATTTCATCAAATAATTTTTTAACCTGCTGCCCGAATTCGATATCTCCTGACATGCGAATTTTATCATTAAATAACGAACGCGCCTTGGATGGAGGTAACAGACTAAGCCGAATCAAACCGATTGGATTGCTGTGAATAACGGTATCTGCATGTCCGTCATAGTGATCTAATAACAGCATTTCACCGTTGAGGAATTGAATGAAAAAAGCGACATTCAAGGGTGAGATAATCATTTCCAGCACTTTTCCATCAAGGGCGAGGAGTTTGCTGTGCATCATATCATCCAGGTTCATTGCCTGATTGATTGCTTTTTGTAGGGCTTTTAAGGAATATTTTTTTAGCATAATAAACTCAATATTTATAGGCAATATGCAAGGCAACGATACCACCACTCAGATTATGATATTGGCAATCTTCAAACCCGGCTTGTTCTATCATTATTTTTAAATCTTCTTGGTTTGGGTGCATTCGAATTGATTCCGCAAGGTATTGATAACTCGCTTCATCTTGTGCAAAAAATTTACCGACCTTAGGTAAAATATTAAACGAATACCAGTCATAAACAGGTTTTAATCCAGGCAGTGTGGGGGTGGAGAACTCAAGAACCATAAGTTTTCCTCCAGGTTTACACACGCGATACATTGAACGAAGCGCTTCTGCTTTATCGGTAACATTGCGCAGACCAAAACCCATCGTGATGCAATGAAAACTGTTGTCCGCAAAAGGCAGGCATTGCGCATTACCCTGAACAAAATTAATATTACTGAATAAACCTTCATCAAGCAGACGATCGCGGCCAACGTGGAGCATGGCTGAATTGATGTCGGCCAGTACTACCTGGCCACCAGGCCCTACCTTTTTGCATAACAGGCGGGTTAGATCGCCGCTTCCCCCTGCCAAATCAAGAACCGTTTGTCCTGGGCGAACCTGACTTAGCTCTACCGTAAATCGCTTCCAGAGATGATGAATGCCAAGTGACATCAGGTCATTCATTACGTCGTAGTTCTTCGCTACGGAATGAAATACTTCAGCGACTTTCTTTTCTTTCTCATCCCAGGCTACCGATTTAAAGCCAAAATGGGTCGATTTATCCTGATTATTCATAGTGAACTTGATTGAATGGTTAAAAAACTCATCTTAACTGATAATTATCAATATACCCAGTTAATGCCTCTAAATAATGTTTTTCATCGGGTGGCAGATTATTTTTTTGCGCAAGCCACAAACATTCAGCCAACTGATCCATGACTATATGTTCAACCACCAGAGGATCATTGTACTTCTTGACCAAACTGTTATAGATGGACAAAACTCCTGCTGGCCGGTTGGTTCCAATTTGCTCTCGTACTGCCAGGTGCAGTCCCATATGCAGAAATGGATTGGCTTCGCCAGAATCAGGGTGATAGGTATGCTCCTGATAGCGGCTGCTTTGTTCAAGAGTTTTATGATATTCAGGATGAACAAGAATTACCTGAACGATTTCATTTTCTAAAGGAGTCAGCGGTTTTTTTTGTTGGTATTTTTCCCAACTGGTAAAAAACATCTGCCTGGTTTCCTGTATAGTATCTCCGTAAAACATAATCTACCAATGATATTAAAAGGGTAATTTTAACTGATCGAAATTATAACAACAATGGTGAACAGGAAATATGGCAAAAATGTTGACATTATTGATGATACTATGAGATATTCGTTTTGCGAGGTTGGACTTGCTATGTGTCATTCCACTGGGTCAATTGGCGACACACTGATTGGCCCTTTCTATTTGTAAATCCCATTATTCATTATAAATATGCTTAGGTTTTGTGCTAGTACACTGTACTGAGAGCCAGTTTTATTCCTATAAACGTCATGAGGACGCCACTGAACAATTCAATAGATTGCCATACTCTGGCTTTGGTCAACACATTAGAAAAATAGCGAGTTGTGATTGTTAGCGAGCTAAACCATAATAAACTGGACGTAATGACGCCAAGCAAAAAAGGTATTTTGTTATCAGGAAATTGGCTGCTGCCACTGCCAATAATGACTAATGTGTCTATGATCGCATGAGGATTGAGTAAACTAAATCCCAAGGCAAAAACCACTATTTGAATTCTACTATGAGGCTGGGTTACTGGAGCGTTTGCTTTTTTACGTTGAGTGAAGGCACTGCGAAATGCATTAACCGCATAGTAAAGCAAAAATGCAGAGCCAAACCAAATGAGCCAAATGTGCAAGGTTGGATGTGTCTGCAATACTTGATGCAAACCAGCAACACTGGCACAGGCTAAGATAATGTCGCAGATAAAACAAACTGCTGCTGATAATGCTGCATGATTTCTGCGTGCACCTTGTTTAATAAGAAAGATATTTTGCGGGCCTAAAGCCATAATTAAAGACAAGCCTAAGAGTAAGCCGTTTAGGTAAATAAACATAAAAGACCCAATATCTAAAATAAAAGACGGTCATTATATCACAATTTTGGATGGAATTTACTCAATATTTGATCTTGTTTGCTTCTCATTGGGCTTTATATGTTTCGCATACGGTATCTAATACGTTTTGTAGTATTGGCCCAATATTTTTGCTGGAATAATAATGGACGCGTTGAAATGCGTTAAATGCCAGTTGATGGGCTAATTGTTTTTCTTTAATGATTCGTTCCAGGGCATTGGCCATGCTCATAGGATCTTCTGGAGGAACGAATAAAGCACTTTCTGAGTTGTGGACTATTTCGAGAGGGCCTGACAGCCTGCTCAGTACCATAGGTAATGAATGCATCATGCTTTCTAATATGACCAGACCAAAAGATTCTTCCCGGGACGGAAGACAATAAATATCGAGATCTTTATAAAATGAATGGGTATCTTCTATCCAGCCTAATAAATTGATGTCATGAATTAAACCATGTTTCTGGATTAAATTGACATAGGTTTCTCGTTCCTTGCCATCACCTGCAATCCTGGCTTTAAACGCTATATTGCGCTTTTTAAGCAGGGCCAGAGCCTCAATAAAAATATCGATGCCTTTAATGGCGGCAAATCGTGCACAAACTCCAATCACCGGTATTTCGGTTTCTCTGGGTTTTCTGAACGTTAATTCGTCTGGAATGTGGAGCATATTCGGTACGGTAAAGACCTTTTGCGGTGATATTCCTGAGTTTATAATGTCCTGCCGCATTTTCTCTGTCAGAGCAATAACAGCATCAGTACCAAAGTCATAGTTACCTTTTACATGACAGACAGCAATCTTTGGGATGTTGGTTCTGGTTTTATTGAATAAATAGGCTGCTCTATAGCTGTGCGTAATGACACAGTCTGGATTTTCTTTTTTGATCAGATGACGAAGTCTATATATTGCAAAAAAGTCATGTTGATTGAAATTATGAATGGTTTTTAAATGTTCCTGTGGGCAAAGAGCTCTGATTTCAGCTTTGGGATGGATGACGGGTATGACGTGGTTTCCTTGCTGGGTGAGGGCTGGAGTATAGTTTAAAAATACTTGTTCCAAGCCTCCATTTACTTTGGAGAACATGGCATTTAATATTTTCATTCAGAGGTACCTCATCGTATATGTGTCATTCAAGTCAGGATATAGGTTTTGCTGCCCTTTTCTATAATAACCAAATCGGGTTGAATTTGGCGCTACCTTGCTAGGGGGGCAATAGGTCCTATACGAGAGAATTATCCTATATCGACCATAATTTGACCCTTTTCAATTTGGGTAGGATAAACAGTCAAGTTTTTTTCTTTCGACAGCTTGCCCAACAAGTTGCCAACAACTGGCGGCCAGGTTGACCAACATTTCGCCTCACCAGTATTTAAATCAAATTCACTTTTATGGAAGGGACAAACAATAGTACATTCTTCGGTAATCTTGCCTTTAGCCAGTGGTAACTTCAGGTGCGGACATTGTGATTGAACGGCATGGACTTTTTCATTATGCCAGATGAATAATATTTTATGGCCGTCAATCATTGCGACATGACGATTTTCTCGTTGTAATTGGGCCAATTCCATTGCGGGTACCAATGCCATGTTTATTCCTTAATTCAAATAGCGCATTATAACAGTGATGACTTTATTCTGTTAGTTAATATTTATCTGTATGAGGTGGCTGATGGTTAAATTTACTGTTGATTTTAAGTGCGAATAATCATCTTCTGGTTATAGAAACGAAATCAACGCATTAAAGCGCTATTTAAAAGCTTGAATAACATTGCATCTTGACTGCAGAGAAGTATAAAATGCGACAATTATTCTGTCTCCTTATGAGAAGCATACAAAATAAGAACAAATAGGAGGGAGCGTGGGCTCTTTGTTAAGAAAAAAGCTTGTGATTGCTGCGACGTTAGCAATTCTCAGTGTTTTGGGTCAAACTTTATACGCTGAAAACAGTACTAAAACCTCCATAGAACCACTCATAGATGGTTTCTATCCGAGCTATCCTCCAACGACACCTGCTACAGGTGCTCAGCAGGAATTAATTCAGCGCGGTGAGTATCTGTCCAAGATGGGGGATTGTATTTCTTGCCATACTAATGTTACACGCGGCACTGGAGCATACGCGGGTGGTTTGCCGCTTGAGACTCCATTTGGAACGTTCTATAGTCCCAACATTACTCCGGATAAAGAAACGGGTATTGGTAAATGGACTGAACAGGATTTTATCCGAGCAGTGAAAGAGGGACGTGATCCTGAAGGACGAAATTATTTCCCCGTGTTCCCATACCTCTATTTTTCCAAGATGACTGATGATGATGCGCGTGCTTTGTACGCCTATTTCATGAGTATCCCTCCGGTTAAGGCAAAAAATAAACCTCTGCCATTCCCGTTTGGCGTTCCTGGTGCACGATTCTCATTATGGGGTTGGAATATCTTGTTTTTCTTCCCGGAAGAGAATTCCATAGAGTATCAGGCAGATCAAACACCTGAATGGAATCGTGGGAAATATATCGTCGATACATTAGGGCATTGCAGTATGTGCCATACTCCTCTGAATGTATTTGGTGCGCCTAAAAATAAATATTATTTGACTGGTACTTTTATCGATGGATATTGGGCACCTAACATCACTCGATATGGGTTGGAGTCGGCTACCCATGCGCAAGTAGCGGATGTATTTAAAAATAACGAACTGATTAACAACGCAGGACCAGTGGCAGGTCCCATGGCGGAAGTAAATCATAACAGTCTAAGCTATTTAACTGACGAAGACCGATTGGCTATTGCTACTTATCTTAAAACTGTAGAAAGCCAGGAACAATATGGCGTGGCCCCATCTGATATGCCGCCGACTCTGGCTCGTGGCAGACAGGTTTATTTGAAAGCCTGCATCATTTGTCATCAAGACAATAAGATGGCTGCCCCGGTTATTGGTGATTCTGCAAACTGGTACATGCGTTTGAAAGACAGTGGGTTAACGGGCCTGTATCGGCACGTGATTCACGGTTTTAATTCAATGCCGGTTAAAGGTGCCTGCGTTACCTGTTCTGATAACGATATTATATCGTCAGTAGATTACCTGCTTAACAAATCATTAACTCGTGCACAATGGGCTGATCTGGCTGCTGGCGGAGCAAAAAAATATCCTGCCAATGGTGAGAATACTTATAATGAAAATTGTGCTGTCTGTCATAATGAAGGTAAATTAGGCGCCCCTAAAATTGGCGACAAAGAAGTTTGGAAGCCGTTAATTGCCAAGAATATGGATGTGCTGATAGAAAATACTGTCAATGGTAAAGAGCATGTTAAAAACGGTGGTTGTGATCAGTGCACTACTGATGAAGTGATCGAAGCAATCAAATACATGGTGAGCCAATCTAAAACGGAAGGTAACTTTTCTTTGTGGTAGGTCGCGACGCTAATTTGTAATAATTTAATCGATTAAACATGAGCCGGGTTTAACCCGGCTACTTGAAGAGATGAGGGATTGGGATGTTAAACAGGTTCAAAATCTGTAGATTCGTAATAATGTTATGTGGCTTACTGCAAATGCCATCAGCGCTGGCAGCTGCAGATTACTGGCAGCTTAATATGTATAAAGGAGTTACTCCTTTAAGCCATGATATGTATTATCTGCATATGGTCTGTATGGCCGTCTGTGCGGTAATTGGTGTTGTTGTTTTTGGAATAATGATTTATTCCTTGATTCACCATCGGAAATCAAAAGGCTACAAGCCTGCAACGTTCCATGATAATCCTCGATTAGAAATCGTTTGGTCGATTATCCCTTTCCTTATTTTGATTGGATTGGCTATCCCAGCTACCCAGGTTTTAATTCGCATGAGTGATTCAAATGAGTCGGATGTGACCATTAAAGTTGTGGGTTATCAATGGCGCTGGCAATATCAGTACCTTGATCAGGGCATCAGTTTTTACAGTAATCTGTCTACTCCATATGCGCAAATCCAGAATAAAGAGAAAAAAGGTCAGTGGTATTTGTTGGAAGTAGATAAGCCTTTAGTTTTGCCTATTAACAAGAAAATTCGTTTTCTGGTTACATCTGGTGATGTAATTCACTCCTGGTGGGTTCCTGAGTTGGGTATCAAACGTGATGCTATTCCTGGATTTATGTATGAAGCATGGGCGCGAATTGAAAAGCCTGGTGTTTATAGAGGACAATGCGCTGAATTATGCGGCATCAATCATGGCTTTATGCCCATCGTTGTTCAGGCGGTGAGTGAAGAAGAGTTCGATGATTGGGTTGCTAAACAGGATAAAGTACAAGACCAATATGCCAAAACAGAAGGTGTTCCAGGTGAACAAAAAACAATGACTCGATCCGAGTTAATGACACTGGGTAAACAAAAATATGAGCAATTTTGTTCAGCATGCCATAAAGCAGATGGTACCGGATTACCTCCGTTATACCCCGCATTGAAAGGCAGCTCGGTTGCGGTTGGTAAACCTATTTCAAGACATATAGATCTGATCCTTAACGGGATCCCTGATTCATCAGGTATGATGCCGTATAAAGATCAATTAAACGATGAAGAAATTGCAGCAATAGCAACTTATGAGCGAAATGCTTGGGGCAACAATACTGATGATTTAATTCAGCCAGCAGAGGTTGCGAAATTGCGACACAGTACTAATCAAAAACCTACCATGGTTAATAAAGCTAAAGCAGGAGGTTTACAATGAGAAATGCATTAGCGCATGCAGATGAAGCCCATGATGATCATGGTCCAGAACAAGGCAAAGGCGTTATGGGGTTTGTTAAACGTTGGTTGTTTACTACTAACCATAAAGATATAGGCAGCTTGTATTTATGGCTGGCAATGATCAGTTTCTTTGTTGCCGGTGGTATGGCTTTAGTTATACGAGCCGAATTGTTTCAACCTGGCCAACGCTTTGTTGATCCTAATTTCTTTAATCAAATGACCACCATGCATGGTTTGATTATGTTGTTTGGTGTGGTAATGCCCGCATTTACTGGAATGGCGAACTGGCAAATACCAATGATGATAGGCGCGCCTGATATGGCCTTACCTCGTTTGAATAATTGGAGCTTCTGGATTTTACCTTTTGCCTTCTGTTTATTATTTTCAACGATGTTTCATGCCGGTGGCGGTCCGAATTTTGGTTGGACAATGTATGCTCCCCTTTCAACCAAATATGCCCCTCCAAGCACCGATTTTATGATTTTCTCCATTCATATGATGGGGCTTTCATCTATTATGGGGTCTATTAACATCATTGCTACCATCTTGAACATGCGCGCTCCTGGCATGACCTTGATGAAAATGCCTATGTTCGTATGGACTTGGCTTATTACTGCATTTCTGTTGATTGCTATCATGCCAGTACTTGCAGGTGCCGTGACCATGATGCTGGCAGATCGCCATTTTGGTACCAGTTTCTTTAATGCAGCTGGTGGTGGTGATCCTATTTTATTCCAACACATCTTCTGGTTCTTTGGTCATCCTGAGGTTTATGTTTTAGTCTTGCCAGCTTTTGGTGTGGTTTCCGAGATTATTCCTACCTTTAGCCGTAAGCCGTTGTTTGGTTACCATTTCATGGTGTATGCAACAGTAAGTATCGCCATTTTGTCGTTCATCGTCTGGGTACATCATATGTTCACCACCGGTGTTCCTCTGGGAGCCGAATTGTTCTTTATGTACACGACGATGTTGATTGCGGTACCTACCGGTATTAAAGTATTTAACTGGGTCAGTACCATGTTTAAAGGGGCAATGACTTTTGAAACCCCTATGCTTTTTGCTCTTGCCTTTGTGTTTCTCTTTACCATCGGTGGTTTTACTGGATTGATGCTGGCCTTAGTACCCGCAGACTACCAGTATCAAGACAGCTATTTCGTGGTTGCCCATTTCCACTATGTATTAGTTCCAGGAGTTATTTTTGCTCTGCTGGCCGCTACTTACTACTGGTTGCCCAAATGGACCGGTCATATGTATAACGAGAGGATGGGTAAATGGCATTTCTGGTTATCAGTTATTTCCGTTAACTTAACTTTTTTCCCCATGCATTTTCTTGGTTTGGCAGGTATGCCAAGAAGGATCCCTGATTATGCGCTTCAATTTGCTAACTTTAATATGGTAGCAACCGTAGGTGCATTTATTTTTGGTTTCTCTCAGCTCTTGTTCTTATTTAACATCATAGGAACCGTGAGGAAAAAAGGGACGAAAAAAGATATCGCTACTGCAAAGGTATGGGAAGGGTCACATGGTTTGGAATGGACATTACCATCTCCACCTCCTTATCATACGTTTACTACTCCACCTGAGATTCATTAAGGGTGGGGTTTCATGAATAATGAAAAAAAGCAACGGAAATTACTTATTTTATTAACCTTGCTTGTATTAGGAATGTTTGCTTTTGGTTTTGCCTTAGTGCCTATTTATAATAGTTTATGCAAAACACTGGGCATCAATGGGAAAACAAACCCGGAAGCCATTGCTTATGATGCAAGTAAGGCCAAAATAACCTCTGACAGAGAGGTCTTAGTGGAGTTTGTTGCAACGAATAATAGCGGTGTTCCTTGGGCTTTTTATCCGAAAACAAAGAAAATCAAGGTTCATCCTGGAGAAATAGTCAAACTGGCATTTTATGCTGAGAATAAAACGGACCATCGAATGACAGTTCAGGCTATTCCGAGTGTCACACCAGGGATTGCTGCTAAATATTTGAAAAAAACTGAATGTTTTTGTTTTACTCAACAAACATTGAACGGGCATGAGGCGATGAATATGCCGCTGCTTTTTCATTTAGATACGGACTTACCTGAGGACGTTAAGACAATTACCTTGTCTTATACCTTATTTGATGTGTCAGGAAGAGTAATGAACTAGGTGTTGTTTATAGTGCATGCCGACGCGAGATCTTTAAAATGCCGTGTATAACTACGGCAGGTAATGATTTTAGGCATGGCAGGTCAATAAGCCTTCACTGCATAAGCACCAGTTTTAGAAATGCACCATGTACCATTATTAGATAACAGAACCAAAAATCAGTAGTTGCTGATTAACTTATTGACACAGGAGAATAAAATACAATGGGAGCACAAGGTACTTATTACGTCCCCAAGCCTAGTCACTGGCCTTTGGTAGGATCAATTGGATTGACTACTACATTAGTAGGAGCAGCATCCTGGCTTCATCATGATTGGTATGGTCCTTATATATTTACTGTTGGACTCAGTATTCTTATCTTCATGATGTTTGGCTGGTTTGGGCAAGTTATTTATGAAAACGGTAAAGGTTTGTATGACATGCAAGTTGACCGATCGTATCGTTGGGGTATGTGTTGGTTTATTTTCTCCGAAGTTTGCTTTTTTGGCGCATTCTTTGGTGCACTGTTTTTTGCTCGTTTTTGGGTTATTCCGCTTCTCGGAGGAGAGATTCACCCGATCACTCACTACACTCTATGGTCTGACTTTCAGGCTGCCTGGCCGTTGTTAATGAATCCGGATAATTTACTGTTTTCTGGTGCTCATGAAGCAATGGGAGCATGGGGGCTGGCAGCGATTAATACCCTAATCCTGTTAACATCAGGAGTCACTATAACCTGGGCGCACTGGGCATTAAAATTAAATAAGCGAAGACAATTATTGATTGGCATGTCACTCACTATCGCTCTAGGTATCATCTTCTTGTTTTTGCAAGCTTATGAATATCATGAGGCCTATACCGAGATGAATTTGACTCTGGCATCAGGAATTTATGGTACCACATTCTTTATGCTAACTGGTTTCCATGGTCTGCACGTTACTCTAGGTACCATTATGCTGATCGTTATTTTGGTGCGCTGTAAGCGAGGGCATTTTACACCGGAGCGTCATTTTGCATTTGAAGGCGTTGCTTGGTATTGGCACTTCGTGGACGTAGTGTGGCTCTTCTTATTTCTTTTTGTATACTGGCTCTAATACAAGCTGTGATTTAGTTCATGTTACAACCGGGTGTTGATGAGCAAGCCCGGTTGGAATTGAATGGAATCTATTTCCAATTTGTACGTGAATAAATACAGGATAAATTCAACTCTCCGAATTCTCGCAACTTTACGAAAATAGCTCGCAATAAATAAACCCTGACGCTCTTTTCCCTATATCATTGCAACGTCTTATTCTTCTGTTTCAGATAAACTAATCATTTTGTCATTGATAATTTTTTCACCAATTTTAATTGTTATATGTATCTGTAGCACAGGTTGAATTAAACCTTAAGCAGCTTGGACTGGTAATAGGTTGGCAATGATGGGAAATTTCATATCCTCCTGAGGCCCACCTTGAGGGGGCTTAAATTTTACGAAGCAATGCGAGCTTAAGGATTCTGGGCTTTTGAGCACTTGCACCCTCCATTTCAAAAATGCCTAAAAGCCATTTATATTGTCCTTTAGTACAAGTTTGTTTGTAGAAGACTTCAATTAAAATAGCATCCTATACTGATCTAATTTTCTAAATTGGTCGTTTTTATATTAACGTTAGAGTAGTTTTATGCTAAAAAATGAATTAATTAAATCAATTAAGTCTTATAATGGTCATATTTTGTTGACTATTTATCCTCAATCGCAGATGAAATTATCTCGTTTTGTTTTTGTGCTTGATGAAGATGAATTTTGCGATGCCTTTTATGATTCAAAAGGTTATTTGGAATTATATACTATGGACGCAGTGAGGGGGGTCTTGTTTGTAATTCAGCACACTTAAATCAAGAGTTAAGACAAAGTATTGCAGATGATGCAGAAAAACATTTTCAAAATCCCATGGTAGAAAACACGATTAATCGCAGATTGTCGTTCTTTCATCAAGAACAAGAAAAAATACCATTAGAAAAACTTAACCATTTGATCGTTTGGATGAGTAAATTTTATGCTCCTTATGGAAAAACTCCAAATGTTAAACATGCTTTTGATCAGTTTTTTCTACGACTTCTTCCACACTGTAAACAGAAAATGGAAGAGGATTATCGGGTGCCATTTGAGGAACTAGTACAACGTTTCACTGAATCTGTCCTGTTATAGAAATGTGTGCTAACCTTCGGCGTTCTCGAGGCGCATTGGAAAGAAGCACACATGGACAAGTATATAGTAAAACTCACACAAGAAGAACGCACAGAATTATTGCCCCTAATTCGAGTTGGTAAAAAGTCAGCCAATAAATTAATGCACGCTCGAGTTTTATTATCTGCAGATGAAAATGAGTGTAAATTAAAACCCAAGACGGATGAAGAAATAGCCACCGAGATGCATATAAGTAGTAAAGCAGCAGCACGAATAAGACAAAGATTTGTTGAAGAAGGTATGGAACCAGCGTTATCCCGTAGGCCGCATACCAATCCGAAAAGACGTAAAATCGATGGAGAGCAAGAGGCTCATTTCATCGAAAAAAAGCAGATTGGGCTTATTTTATCAAGGAACTGGTTGATAACCATTACCTATCTGCCGGTAAAATTGTATTGGTAATGGACAATTTAAATACACACTCCGGTTCTTCATTGTATGAAGTATTTGAACCTGTTGAGGCCAAGAGAATATTAGATAAGCTTGAAATTCATTATACGCCTAAGCATGGCAGCTGGTTGAATATGGCTGAGA
The DNA here is from genome assembly GCF_937871865.1 of uncultured Legionella sp. Lineage (GTDB taxonomy): Bacteria > Pseudomonadota > Gammaproteobacteria > Legionellales > Legionellaceae > Legionella. Next base: position 310 of record NZ_CALMPD010000087.1, on the reverse strand, counting down.
TTGAATTGAGTCATTTGAGCAAGCAATGTTTAGATAGACGAATTCCAGATAAAGATACATTTATTCACGAAGTAGCTGAATGGAATAAGAAAAGAGACACAGAGAGAGCAACTATCGATTGGCAGTTTACAACTGAAGATGTCAGAATTAAATTGAAAAGGCTGTATCCTGTTCTGCAACCTACAGGACAGATTCAGTGAAACGTTGTACTAGGTCAAATTAAAATTGAATCTATCAGCACTATAATTGGCAAATCATGGTCTGATTTCATGCTGTTTATACAAGTGGCTAATCAATTTATTTCCTATCC
>NZ_CALMPD010000086.1 GCF_937871865.1 uncultured Legionella sp. | reverse complement strand
TTAATCATCCGCAGAGCACCTTAACACGGACTCTATAATTTTCAAAATTCCTAAATCCATATGCCCTTCGTTGTATTAGTTTCATCTTTCGATGGAAGCCTTCCATTATTCCATTTGATTTAGTAATTTCTTGGTAAAATTTTTTGCGTTCATCTGCATCAAGGAAATTTAAATGAACATCGGTTAACCATGCCAGTTTCATGTTAGGTACTCTGTATAGAAGTTAATTTTTGCTCGAGCAGTTCAATCCGATCATTAACAAGACTGCCGTATTGAGAAAAATGACCAGGAATGGCGCCTTTAAATAATGGGGAGGTCATGATCTCTTGTAGTGATTTAATCAAATATTCTTGTAGGGTTGAATCAGCGTTTTTAATTTCATCTACTATTTCATTACGTCCATCCAGCACTGATACAATATCCTCAAAATCATGACTGGCGTAAAAATCCATTTTGCCTCTTGTTTTAAAGGCTTCAAATTTGGTTGCTAAAAAATAAGGGGCTGTAATAACTCGAATTTCAAGATTGTCAGTCAATGAATAGAGATTTGAGAACTCAATTGCCTGTTTATACCAACGATTTCCAAAACCTAAAATTGTTTCATCAGTGGGCATCACATCAAGAATGACATCATCATAAAACCAACGACAAATGACATCTTCTGTTATGGATTTCTTGAAGCCTTGTTTGTTAAGTTTTTTCTCTAACTGGTAGTATTGATTCCTGGAAATAACATCCACGATACAATCGACGTCAAGCGTATAGCGTACATCTGGTACTAGAGGATCTGAGAGGAATAACCCAGTGGTACATCCTCCAAGGAAAACAACATCATTTCGAATATCACCTAATTTTGTTGCGACAAATTCTAACATTCTTAGATTTGCCAATTTCACATTATTATCCAGCATGATTTAATTTTTCCTTCAAAAGTTCTGCTGCAAGGTTACGCTCACGTGGACGCCCCGAACGCATGACATCAATTAGAACAAGTAATTCATGGAAGGCAGAGTCAGGGTTTGCTCGTAACGTTCTTGATAAATTAGGGTGAATAGGTAATAACGCAACACCTCGCTCCTCTCCCATCGCATCAGGCCAAACGGGAATAGGGTCATTACCCAAGGCGATTTTATCGCGAAACATGGGGGCGGCAATTGCTGCGGGAGTACCGCGAGTATATTCACCTAATTTTACTGGAAAGAGGAATTTGATTGAGTGTATTAAAAACTCTTCTGCTGCATGAACATTAGGGAAAAGTTTGCCTTGTTTGTCTTTCCTCAATAACCCCGCTTCTTCTAGTCGCTTTATTCCAGCATTAACCTCAGCTAAGCTAATACCTAATGCAGCAGATAGTTGTCGCTGAGATAAGTCACTACCGATATTTGCCAATAGTTTTATTAATACAACGCAATCCTGTGACTTTAACATGGTATTATTCTCTAAATGATATAAATAAAGTATATCACATGCGTTCGCTGTTCGCGAACAGAAGAACAGAAAACTGACGGGACTCGGTTCAATTCCAAGAGTAACACTCGATAAAGTGGGGCCTATTTGGGGGCTTTTTCAAAAGCCACATTGAAATAATTATTTATTATCAATCAATTAGATGGCCAATGTTATGGACGCCGCCCCACATAGACTTCCAAAAACATCTTACTAAGAGCGATTAGGGCATGTCCTCAATTAATGGCTTTAAATTGAGAGCAAGCCCTAACTTATTGTATCTGATAATTTTTTAGAGTAGGTCATGCGTTGCAAGACCAATGTATAACGAAACAATCACATTCATCTGATTTTAATCTTTTATGCTGCTTCTCTAATTATCAGAGAGCGTTTTGTATACATATACTGCAGGTTTTTTTATTGGTAATAAATGATACAATCCAAATAAATAAATAAAAAACTATAAAATATGACTATTAAAGCAATAATTTTTGATTTAGGTGGTGTGATTATTAACATTAATTATGTACTTACTGTGGAAGCATTTAAGTCTCTGGGAGGACATGATTTTGATAAAATTTATTCTCAATTCAAACAGTCAAATCTTTTTGACCGTTATGAAACAGGACAAATTGATGATCAAGCATTTCGAAAAGGGTTGATAGAAGAATTAGATTTGCCTATGGAAGATGAGCAATTTGACGTAGCATGGAATGCAATGCTTTTAGACTTGCCTAAGGAACGATTAGAGTTTATTAAACGGCTTCGTCACGAAGGTTTTGCTACTTTTCTTTTTAGTAATACAAATGGCATCCACTTAAAAAAAGTATTTGAAATTTGTCAAAAAACAACTGAAGTAAATGACTTTACAGGGTGTTTTGATAAAGAGTACTACTCACATACTTTGGGCATGCGAAAACCTCATAAAGAATCTTTCGAGCAAATTTTAAAAAACCATAATTTGAAAGCAAGTGAAACCTTGTTTGTTGATGATACTGCTCAGCATGTAGAGGGTGCTAAACGAGCAGGAATCTATACCATGTTAATAGATAAAAATCATTCGATTTTTGACATACCAAGTTTTATTGCGCAATTAAATAAGCAAGAAAAGGAACAACTATCTGCAAAAGAACTGAATCAAGCCAGCTTTACTATGTAATAAAAGCTATCGACACCATTTGCAGACAATTTCATACTATGAAAGACAACTTGATGCATTTTGCAGGTAGAAGATAGCTCAGAATCGGTGTGGTTTTTGATAGTCTTTGATTTTATTTCATGAAAAGATTAACAGTGGTGGTAGCAGGTTCGATTTCCACCACTCCACTTTTACCTTGGCGCGACAATTTGTTCTGGCCCATTAAATCCTTTCGTATTTCAACAACCATAACCCTATGTTAAAATCAAATTTTCAGCAATGAAGGATCTGTTGTATGAGCATAGTAACCATTTTTGAGCAACTGGCCAGGACTGCTCACCATAAAGTAAATCTTAATGAATTATTTAACGAAGATGCGATTGAATTGCAGCGTATATTTGCAAATGAAGATGCTGCTTCTCTAAAAGCTCTTTTCAATGAAAAGGCAAGACCAGCTGATCGAACTACCATTTTTGATCTTTAAATTGTTACTAAGTTGTTGTATTCGACATGCAAATAAATGCTGATGAATCTTCATTAATTGTTGTTGGGTGTGGGATTAAGTTTTTTTCTCATTTAACTACAGAAGCAATTACTAATATACAGCAGTCTGATCTCGTCCTTTATCTCGTCAATGATCCTGTTCTTAAATCATGGATACAAAAACAGAATAAAAACACAGAATCATTGGACTTCTTATATCATTCTTCTTCTCTTCGTGCGGAAGCTTATCAGTGCATTAGCAATTATGTTTTAGAGCATCTTTATCAAAAAAAGCATGTATGTTTCGCACTATATGGCCATCCGGGTGTTTTTTCCAAACCAGGGCTGGATGCAGTGAAACGAGCACAAGAAAAGGGGTATTTTGCAAAAATGCTGCCGGCTATATCTGCAGAAGCCTGCCTTTTTGCTGATCTGTTAATAGATCCCGGTTCTTCTGGCTGTCAATCGTTCGAAGCAACGGATTTTCTCATTTACCAGCGGCAATTTGATGCTTCATCTCATTTGATTCTATGGCAAATTGATGCCATAGGTATAATGGATCATGAATCAACAAATAATAAAAAAACAGGCATCTTGCTTTTGTTGGATTATTTAATACATTTTTATCAATCTGTAGATGAAATTATTATTTATGAGGCTGCTCAGTACCCTGGCTTTGAACCTAAAATAATCAGAACACAGTTACAGTATTTACCAGACATTCAATTATCCTCCCTTTCAACCCTGTACATTCCTCCAGTAAAAAAAGCTTTTTACAATCAGACACTGGTAAACGCCTTAGGATTAAAATAAACATGACGGATTATTTAATAACATTCGCTAGAAAATATGCAGCAAACTATAACGGGTTACCAAGGCTTTGCTGGCAAGGTATTATATTAATTGGTCTTAATACATTGACGATAGGTATTTGTTTTTTTCTATCGCTTTACTTTGTTACTATTCGGCATTTTACTCCATCTATCGCAGGATTACTGCTCTCTTGTTACGGCTTAGGTACTGTTTTGGGTGGGCTTATTACCGGCAAATTATCAGACAGATTTCCTCCCAGAATTATTTCAATTTTTAGCCTTTTAGCGCAATCTGTTGCTTTTTTTCTTTTAACCTATTTGCAATCAGGCGTTTTGTTAATGGCTAATTTATTTTTGCTTGGATTTACCGCTTATGGATTTAAAATATCCAATAATGTTTGGATGCTTGGTATGTGTAACAATGATATCAATTTACGTTATAAAACGATTAGTATTTCCCATGTCGCGGCTAATTTTGGTTTAGGTTTATCTGGTGCTCTCATTGTCGGTATGACCCCTTATGGATTCCAGTCAATCTTTTATTTATCAGGTTTATTGCTTTTAGGCATGGCGCTTTATCTTTTATTTCAAAACAGTGCTGGTATTAATGTCATTCTACCAAGCAAAGAACAACATGATGAGTGCTCTGCAAATGCATCTAAACCAATCTTATTATTGGTTATTTCATGTGTATTTTTTGTAGGATTAATCATTGCACAGCTAAGTGCGACTTATCCTCTTTATATTCAAGAATCATTCCCGTCTTTAGGAGTTAATGCGGTCAGTATTTTATTTATTTTAGATACCTTCCTAATTGTCCTTTTTCAAGCACCGTTGACCACTATGGTTGCCAGTCAAAATAAATTATTAGTGACTGGAGTGGGGGCTTTATTAATGGGCTTGGGCATGCTGGTTTTAAGTTATTCTTCAGTATTTTTTATGGCTATTTTCTCCTGCATTATTTGGACTACAGGGGAGATGCTCTTTATTTCTACTGCGCAGCTGTTATGTTATGAACAAAGCAGCAATCAAAAAAAGGGTCAAAGCTTGGGTTTATTTCAAGCGACTTTTGCCGTAAGTAATGTGATGGGACCCGCGTTAGGGGGCTTTATTTATCAGGGGTGGGGAGGAGATTTACTCTGGTATTGCAGCATGCTCATTGGAACAATGTGTTTCTTGCTGTGTTGGTATTTCAGCTACACCTATACTGACACAGCCTCTTAAGAAGGAAGCATCGGCTGCAAATAATGCTTCTGGTGAGCGGCATGTAGTATCGTTAAATCGAGAGTCGTTATTGAACAGCTCAAGAGAATTTCTTAGGATGTTATGGCTATCTGTCGCGTTATGAAAATAACTGAATTTAACCCATTTTGCTATTTGACCTATAACGGTATCAGAAGATAATGCGCCATTTTTTGATAATTCTTCGATGAAAATATTCATGATGTGTTCTAATTCACGCATTTCATTTATAGTGCTGGAAGCTAGTCGTGACCTTGGCGAAAATACACGAGTAGCAGGATGCTGTAGTGAATAGTAAATTGGGAAATAATCTGTTTCAAAATTAAAATGCTTAGGTTGCATTATGGTTGGCGTATATTTTTTTAAGCCATAAGACTCCACAAAAGCGTGTTGCAACACATCAGCAGGTAACGCATTATCATCTATTGCTGGAGCATAACCAGGAGCGGCCCCTAAGGCCGTGGCAAATAAATGTTTTGCTGTATCAACCAGATAAGGATTGGGTTTTAAATTACGTTTTTTTTGGATGACTGAAAATGTGATATCATAATAAATTCGGTTGCGTTCATACTCATATCGATACCAAGCCAACTCATGTAAATATTGCTTCAGTGTTTTCCACGCAACATCATTATGTAAACTGTTTAACCAGCTCTCCGAAAAATACACAATACAGCAGTGCCAATCGACATTAACTACATTACTGTGAATTATTTCTTTAAAAACATGCCAGTGTTCGTATAGGGATTTTGCTGGTCGACTTTTAATATTGAAGTCGCGCTGTAAATTTGAATGATTTGCTGTGGCACCTATATTGGGCAACATAAATGTTGAACGAGCACCTGCTGTTGAGGACAATAATCCATTAGGTGTATAAACATGACTCGTTCTTTTATTGAGAACAGTCGAGAGAGGAAAAATATCTCCTGGTTTATACACGAGCCATGGAATGGTAATTTGCTCATTTTTGAAGTCGATAAAGCATTCAAGTTCTTTCTCAAGAATCATACCTAGAGGTGTTCCATTCGCACTGTATCCAAGATGCTTAAGAACATCTGGTGGAGTATTCGGGTCGGTAATTCGGTAATAGCTCCCATTTATATTTGGAAATAAGGAGCTGTATGTGTCTGCATCAGTATCACCGTAAGGATAATAAGCGATATAAAGAGGATAAGATTGATCCGGCGATAACTGATCTACAATATGGGTAAAAGCGGGTTCTACTTGTGCAATACGTTGGCGAATATCCGACCAGAAACATTTTACTAATCCCTTCCTTTCATCAACTCGTGTAAACATTCATATCACATCCTGTACTTTAATCGTATTTAATAAAAAGCGTGTGATTTTAGTTCTTCAAAAATGATGCTGTCAATTGCTTTGGAATTAATATTGCTTAAATTGTTCATTATTAGGTTCTTATATTTAGATGAAAATAAACTAATTTTTTTCTTTTTTCTCTGATGTTCTAATGGATTGAGTCCAACCACCATGGAAAAAATAGTTATCAATTTAAGGACACAAGGATGTTATAATATTAAAAGGGAGATATTTTAAATACACCATCTATGCTTGCTGTTCTCATGTAAATAACATTTTATTCTGGATTGAGTGTATATAATTTTGAGCCAAACCATGGATTGCGAGCTCATGAGGCGGCTTTCTATCTCAGAAGTCATTACGTAGCTGAGATGAATTAATAATCTCTGAATCGTGGGTATTATTAGTCTCGTAAGAAAAGAAGGAGTATCGATTAACTGTTTGGTTTGCATTAAATGATGGTTGATTTGGTTTGGACTGGTTGCTTACATCACAGAATAGTGACGTTACTTTACCCATTAATTGATAAAAAACAGGATCAGTAATAATATTTTTTATCCCCCCGATAATACCACCGAGTGCACTGAGAAGCACACACCATCCTATCAAAGTGAATGGCCCGCCAACCAAAAAACTTACCGCTAAACCTGCAAAAGTCCCAATAATTGCTCCTGTTGTTGTCCCACTTGAGACTCGCTGAGTCCATGGTAGAGTTGTCGCGCTCATTTTTGTTTCGTCAGGTTCTATTTGGCGTGCTAACCAAATAATAAATAAACCTGTAAACCAACCAAGTAAGCTCGCAAGCGCTGAGCCAATTATTGTTGAATACGTGAGGGCCGCTCCTGGACAAAGTGTATAGGCTGCAACTATCCCTACATAGCTAAAAAAATAAGAGGAGCTTCGTGCTGCATAGGACCAGCTGTTTTCAGTACTACGTGAAACACCCCAATATTTCTCAAAATAAGTCGTCAGATTTTGACCATAAAAACCTAAACCTATACCTCCGATAATAGAACAAGCGCTTGCGCTAATAGCAATAGCAACTTCTACATTCAGTCCTGAACCAATTGTCGGACCTAAAAGCCCTCCTAAAATAGTTCCTAGAGCAGTACCTAAGGTCAGACCAGAACGAACGTAATTATTATTAAATAGATCACGATCATCGGTCATTAATATGCCTTTTGCTTTTTCTTCATTTTTATTACGGGTTAAATAATTAATAAGGGGCACTAATACTATTACTGCAAAAAAACTGATTACAGAAGCAATGGCACTATAAAGGGTTATTTGTCCCATACTTGTTGCCGCATCGTTACTGTTGAGATACGAGGTAATACCACCAAGTAATTGTCCTGTCGATGCACCTAAAACGAGAGCTGTTTTCGCGTATTTAGACCATCCTTCGGTACCTAATTGCGCTTCATCTTGCCATAAAGAATAATCTCCGCCACATTGTTGAATGATAAAAGCAAATAAGCCCATAATAGTGGCCATAAGCATGCTGTATAAAGAAATGGATAATTTTCGCTCTGCTAAAGAAGTGCTAAGTGATGCAATAATAACGCCTAGAGCAGAACCTAAGCTTGAGAGCGTTTTCAAATTGCGGTACAAGGGATTCTTGGAATCAGGTCTAGTGTATAAATTAAAGTAAACACAAATGCGGTGACTTATTTGTTCTCCTAATATCCAGCAAATAAAGGGAGCTATGGCATTGCTCCATTTTATCTTTATATCCGGGTCGTCATTAACATCTCCAAGTAAATAATAAATAGCCAGAGCTATGGCACCTCCCATGGGTTTGGCTAATTCAACATACCGAGCCTTATAGTTGTCAGTGATGTTGCTCTTGATATTTAACTCTTTTTCCGACGAATTTTTTTCTTCTTTTAATATTAGCCCCATTAAATCAACCCTGTTGGTGATTGGTAATCGACCACTCTGAGCTTCCTTTTTCCTTAATGAAAGCAGGAGAATCATTTGGCGCGCATAGTAAATTGATATAAAATAATAAACAATGACTAATTGTGGAAACACATTGATGCATTATTTGCATTAATGTGAATGAGTATATAAATGGCTGACTTTATAATTAGTGATGCATTGGTCTTTATAAGCGTTGCAGAAGAGGGGAGTTTCGCTGCTGCGGCTAAGAAATTGTTTCTCTCTCCTTCCGTTATTAGTAAACGAATCAGCCGGTTGGAAAGCCAGCTGCGTGTGCAGTTGATCCAAAGAACCACACGTACTATGAGTTTAACGGAAAGTGGTGAGCTCTTTTATGAGCATTGCAAACGAATAAAATCAGAAATAAATGAAGCCGCTGATAAAGTATTACAGCAACACCAGATTCCATCTGGGCTTCTTCGAATCAACGCTCCCAGAAGCTTTGGCCAAGTACATCTGATACCGGCAATTAATGAGTTTCTGTTTCTATATCCTGAAATAAAAATTGAACTGATTTTGGGAAGTCATTATGCGAGTTTTATTTATAAAGGACTGGATCTGGCAATTTTTATTAATGATTTACCCGATACCTCCTTATTGAAATCTCGGAAAATTGCTGTTCGTAATAGTGGTATTTATGGAGCTCCTAAATATTTTGAGCGATTTGGGATGCCAGATATTCCTGATGACTTAACGAAACATAACTGCCTCATTTATCAATCTGAACCTGGAAACTCATTAGGTCTTGGCCAAAAACATGAGTGGCGCTTTTATAACAATAAAGAGAAATTGATTATTCCTGTGTCTGGAAATCTGCGGATTAATAGCAATCAAGGTTTAGTAAAGGCAGCAATTGCTGGTGTTGGGTTGGTCAAATTATCCAGTTTTATGGTTACAGAAGAAATTAAGACGGGCAAACTTCTTAGTATTTTAGATAATTATTGCGAGCACAACATTAATATCCATGCTGCTTATCCGAGCCAACGTTATCTGCCCTATAAAGTCAGACTATTTATTGATTTTCTACTGGAGCGTTTTAATTCAGAAAATTATTGGAAAAGTGTTGAATGATTATGCTTTTCAGGACATATGAGTGATTTGTCAGTAGCTCTGGCTAAATGAATTTAAAATTATTTTTTCCTTCCGATTTTACGGCATATAATGCTTTATCAGCTTGTTTAATCAACCTATTTAAATCTTGCCCGTCTTTAGGATAAACGCTGATGCCTATGCTGCCTGTAACTGAAATATGGTGTGACTTTATTGCTAATGGTTTTGCTATGGCCGTTAAAATCTTTTTAGTTGCTTCTATCATTTGAGAAATATTTGTGAGCTCAGTGAGCACGATGATGAATTCATCACCGCCTTGCCGGCTAAGTATATCCGTTGAGCGTATCGTTGCTTTTAAGCGCTGACCTATTTCTACAAGTAAGAGATCACCTATATCGTGCCCCAAAGTATCATTAATTTTTTTAAAATGATCTAAGTCCATAAATAAAACGGTGATCTGATTTTGGTGTCGCTTTGCATAGGACAGGGCGAGTTGAAATGATTCATCCAACTGCTTTCTATTCGCCAATCCCGTTAAGACATCGTGATAGGCTATGTACTTTAATTCTTGTTCGGCATTTTTCTGAGCATCAATATTTTGAATTTGTCCTATAAAATAGAGGGGGATGTTTTCTGTGTTTCGTATTAATGAGCCACTAAGTAAAATCCATATGACGTTCCCATTTTTTTTGATATAGCGTTTTTCCATATGGTAGGAACTAATTTCTCCATCTAATAATTGGCGAACATAATTTAAATCCAGTTCTAACTCATCGGGATGAGTGATGCTTTGGAAATCTATTTTTAACAATTCGTCTTCGGTATACTCAATGATTTGGCAAAGAGATTGATTTACCTTTAACCATCTTCCTTCTAAAGAAACTATTGCCATACCAATCGCTGCAGAATCAAATGCAGCACGAAAGCGAGATTCGCTTTCTTCTAAAATGGAATTATTAATAACCAATCGATTCACCAGGTCTAAATTTTTATAACGTAATTTAAAATTGGTATTGAGGAGTCTGTTACCTCTCCAGGAGACCATCAATACAAAGCATAAATAAATCAATAAGGCAGTTCCCAGTAAAAAATAGGTCGGCGCATTTTGTAAGAATAGCCAGGCACTCAGCGGTACAATGAGTAAAATTAAAAACGAAGTGCTTGCTGCCATATTCGGTTGAAGGGTATGCAACCCTCCTGATGCAACACCTGTACAAATAATGATGATCAGCATTTGATAGAGCAAATTGTCCTGAGGCATGAGTAGTGAACCCGATATGCCCCAAAGCACACCATAACTGATTGCCAGCCCAATTAGAACACTTAAATAAGATGCTGGTGGTAATGAATGGATACGATTAATGATAAATGCACTGCAGTGCAAGACAAAGGTAATGAGTGCTGCTATAAACCATAGAGTAAGGTAGGTGTTATTTATCTTGTTATAAAGTCCAACAAAAACGATTAAGAAACAAATGAAATTGGCTGGAATGCTTAAGAGTAAATTTTCATTGAGTAGCATTACTCGATCAGCAAGGGTTTTTTGCATTAATTTTTTTTCTATCTTCGGCCTGTCATTGGTCATTCGAATCTCTTTATAATTGCCGTATCAACCTTGGTCAAAACTAAATTTAATAAATTCTTCGATAGCCTCAAAATAAGTTATAATTATGCGTGCTAACCATATTGTAAAATAAGAGTATATTAGTAAGTCATGCAATATTCCAATAACGGAACTTTTTACACTAATTAATGTCCCTTCAAAGCAGAACATTCGAATGTTAAATATATTCAGAATAACCTCAGCACACTCTTTTTGCGAGCATGTCGCTGGATATCCTGATGAAATTGTTAGCCATTTGAATACATGATTTTGGATTCGCGTAATTAAATGCGGTACGCTATGCTCTCTGTATGCATCTAAAAAAAACGCGGGAATATGTTCATGAGCATGTTATATAAATTAAGCCGGGTTTTGCTTCTTACGGTTATCATGATGATATTGTTCCTTGATTTTTGCATCGCAAAATCAGCTGCCTATACTGCAGCAATTCAAGAAGGCAGGGATGCGGCTCACGCGATTATTGAACAGCAAGGAGCCTCTGCGATAACGATAGCTTTGGTGGATGCTGAGCATATTATTTGGAGCCAAAGTTTTGGAGTGGCTGACCCAGTAACCGGACAGTCTCCTTCTGATACCACTATGTTTGGTATTGGGTCGGTCAGTAAAATGTTTGCGACGATCGCTGTGATGAAGCTTGTCGATCAAGGCGTTATTGATCTTGATGCACCGCTGACAACCTATGTGCCTCATTTCAAAATGGAGTCGCCTGAATATAAAAATATTACCGTTCGCATGCTTCTAAATCATTCATCCGGATTTCCTGGAACAGATTATCGCAATGCTGATATACGCTCTCCCATGCCTGAATACTTCAAGCAGGTTTTGCACACACTATCAATGTCACGGCTCAAGGCCCCTCCGGGTTATATGAATGTTTATTGCAATGATGGTTTTACTGTGGTTGAAGCACTCATAGAAGCAACGACAGGCAAGCCTTACGCTCAATTTGTGCGCGATGAAATTTTGATTCCCCTTGAAATGCAAAACACTTTTTATCCTACTCATGTATTTCCTGATGGCTCTTATGCTAAGGCTGTTGTAAATGGAACAGTGAAACCCTAGGAATTTCTCAATGCATTTGCATCTGGTGGGGTTTATAGTACAGCAAAAGATATGGCCAGTATTGCCATGCTGTTCCTTAATAATGGAACAAAAGGAACAACGCGTCTACTTTCCAATACAGCAATAAACAACATGGCAGTAGATCAAACTCAAAACACGTTTAAACCTGTCCACAGTAATGCATGGGCTTATGGATTAGGGTGGGATAGCGTATCTCAACCCGGACTTTTGGCGGTAGGATTTGATGGATGGGCCAAAGGTGGTGATAGTAGTGATTACGGCTCAGCACTTATTGTTTCCCCCAAAGCGGGGCTTGGTATCATCGTGATTGGCGCTTCTGGCTTTGGTTCAGGACAAGCTACTGCTCTTGCGGAGCGAATACTGCTTCGTGCATTGGCCGAGAATGGGAAGCTTGCGACATTTCCCTCTCCACTGACAAGTGAGAGCATTCAAAAAAAATCCATCCCTAATGAGCAAACGACAAAACTCGATGGCGAATATGCTTCGTCTTCATTCATTTTGCAGTTTTTAACAAAAACCAACAGAGCTGTCCAGGCGTTTATCCTTTCTGGCACTGGATTCATTCCGGCTGGTCCAATAATGAACTACACTGAAGGGGGATGGTTTGCCAGTAAGCAAAATCCTTTAAATGCATTCAAAGTTGCTGAGGCTGAGCTTCAGGGAAAACCTACTCAATATATCATAAAATCGGCTCCGGCTGGTTATGGCCATTATCTTGATTCAATGGTTTTTTCCCAAAAGATAACGTCAACTGCGACAGGGCTTTGACCGGTTTGGCGTTCCAGGCTTCCGCTGACATGGCTCGTGGTAAACGAACATCCAGATGAGCTCATCTGGAATGGAATGGATCCTCGATTACGGCTTTCTACAGTACCCGAGTTACCCGGCTTGATTGCCATTAATACGCCAACAGAGCCGACACAATTTCATATTCTTGATCCTTCTCTCAATGACAGTGAAGCGAGAATGATGCTTGTGATTCCACAACTTGAAGGGCGCGATCTTGATGATCTTGTTTTTAAACACTATCTTGGTGAAGAGTGGCCCCGGTTTGGAAGCTACATGCATCGGCTGCTTGCATCTGTGCCGGTGTTGCCGCAGGATAAGACTGAAACAATGACCATTGGCCCTAAGGGATATGCCGAATGGAGTGCGGTGGCACAAGGCAATAAATCCGTTCATTTAGTGATCACTACTAATAATTCATGGCATCTTTATGATTCAACATTCAAGAGCCTGGCAAAAGGAAAAGGCAACAGCCAGCTTGTTCTCCCATCAGGAGAAGGACTGGCTTATCTTACTTTGTTTGGAACTCCGGGCCAGAAAATTACCGTCTCTCTTCGCTCTGATGAGCGAAAATAAATATATTTATCTGTTTAATTGAACGGGTTGTTCTCACTGGAGAAGAGTTCTTGTCATTTTCTGGGGGGGGAGCCTGTGATGACGTGAAAATCAAAAACGAATAATTTATTTCATTGCCCATCTATGCTAGGATTTTCCCCTTCATGACAAAACTGTGAGCTGCTGTGCCGGATTCTGTAACGACCTGGAGTGATATATTAGGCGATGAAAAAAAACAGCCTTATTTCAAATCGATTCTGCAGTTTCTCGCAGAGGAAGCTAAAGTAGGTAAAGTCATTTATCCTGCATCGGATGAGCTGTTTAATGCGTTTAAAGAAACTCCATATGATAAGGTTAAAGTGATTATTTTAGGACAAGATCCTTATCATGGTCCAGGGCAAGCTCATGGCTTGTCTTTTTCTGTAAAACCCGGTGTAAAACCGCCACCCTCCTTGAAAAATATTTTTAAAGAACTGGAAACCGATTTAAATCTACCTATTCCTGCCCATGGTTGCTTGCAGAAATGGGCAAAGCAAGGTGTTTTGCTGTTGAATACCTCTTTGAGTGTAGAGCAGAATACGCCCCAATCTCACGCCAAAATAGGCTGGATTACTTTTACTGACACTGTGATTCGCAAATTAAATAATCATCCGCAGCCATTAGTCTTTTTATTATGGGGAGCTCATGCAAAAAATAAAGGTGTTTTGATTAATGATAAAAAACATCTGGTATTAACTGCTGCCCACCCATCACCATTTTCTGTACATCAAGGTTTTTTTGGTTGCCGTCATTTTTCAAAGGCAAATGCTTTTTTAAAAGCAAACGCTCGTGAACCTATTGATTGGGATTTAAGTTATATGGAGTGAGCTTAAAGCGGGGAACTGTCTAATGAGTCACTTTCCGTATCTTTAAGAACTGCATCTAAATCTGTAAAAATAATTATCAGGTAATTTGACTATACTTATAAAGTTAAGGATTAACTTTATTCTGAATAATAGGGACTTATATGAGATGGATTAATCGATTTGAAAAAATCAGACAAGCAATTATTGCTGCAACTCGTCCTTCAATGAGGAGTGTCATCAGAGAAGCGCAGAAAGAAAGAGTATGTCAAAGGTTGGATGGCCGAAGTGTAGAAGAACTGGCACAACAAGATGGATTACCCGCGAGACTTAATGCCGAACAATTAGATAATCTCAGTCAAGATGATATTGAGCGTTATCAGGAATTTAATGACGGTGAAGTAGGGATGGGGGCCAGGATGTGGATAATTTTATCGAAGTCCAGGGACAAACCGCAGACCAATCGTTACATGTTTTTGTTGCACCGGCAAGCAGCATGCATACAATACTCGATAAAGGAAATATCACAACTCCGTCAAGTAAAGGGCATGAAAATGAGCACTTGGTAATTCAAGCGGTGCCTTTAAATCGCTTTCTTGCATCCTCTCCTCCGAAAGACAGAACACAGTTTTTGGCAAATGCCTCAGTGCCAAATGCGATGCATGCATACAATCAGGAATTGCCTGCTACTTTAAAAAAGGAGGATTTAACTTCTGAAGAGGCTTTGCTGTCTTGGTTAAAAAGCCATAAATGCGATAAAGCATTTGAGACTACGTGTAAATCGCTTTTTACTGGAGATAAAGTTGGGCTTGATTATAAAAAATTTAAAAGCCCCATATTAATTGATGCCATAGATAAAGCCGTTACCAAAATCAAATTGGAAGCCCCTCAAGTTGCAGCAACTGTTCTTCCAATACAAAACCCATCACTTGGAGTGGCTGCGCAACACGTCTTGGAACAAGCTTCTCAAAAGCAAATGAAACAAGCGGTACATGATATAAAGCAGTCAGGGCAATCAGAAAAACCACAACCCCCAGAGTCGGGTAATATGTTTACTCCGGATTAAAGCTATTTATATCAAGCCGTGCATTATTTATTAGTGCATGTTCTGCGTTGCTAGCAATAGTGTGGTTTTGATCAAAAATATACTTCAGATGTTGTTCAATTGCCGAAGCTCCATGTTCATCAAATAGAAATGAAATTACCAAATAAGTGTTGAGTAGGCGTTGAGTTTTAAAAATAGTTTCTTTATATTGTTTTTCCAGGATTGGCCGGTATTAATTGTACTCATGAGGAGTTGTTTTGGATTCTAAACCGTTAGTAGTTGATCTGGATGGTACACTGATAAAAACAGATCTGCTTTGGGAAACAGCAAATCAATTTAGTATTCGTCATCCATTTCAGCTGTTTAAACTCCTGGTTTGGCTTGGTCATGGAAAAAGCACACTTAAGGCCCATCTTGCCAAATTCGCTACTATCGATCCCGCACTCCTTCCATATAATGATGTACTTCTTTCCTGGTTGCAGGAACAAAAAAAGGCGGGGCGCCGTCTGGTTCTGGCCACGGCAAGCCATAGTATACTCGCTCAATTAGTGGCAAAACATCTTTGTCTTTTTGATGAGGTGCTTGCAACAGATGATGACATTAATTTGAAAGCGGAAAAAAAACGAGATTGTTTAATACAAAAATATGGTGAGTCTGGATTTGATTATGTAGGCAATAGTGTTGATGATTTGCCGATTTGGCAATCTGCTGAATGCATTTATGTGGTCAGTTCCTCAACACATTTAATTAAAGAGCTTAAGGAATCTGGCAAATCAGTACATGTGTTTGAAGACAATAAGCCTTCATTGATTAAAAGCATATTTAATGCGCTTCGTCCTTACCAGTGGACGAAGAATCTGTTGATCTTTATTCCTCTTGTGACTGCTCATCTCTATACGGATAGCGCTAACCTCATGGTGGTATTTTTTGCGTTTTTCATTTTTAACATGACTGCGTCCAGTGTCTATGTACTTAATGATTTGATTGATATTACAGATGACAGGCTTCATGTACGTAAGCGGCATCGTGTTTTTGCTGCCGGAAATTTATCTTTGATGTATGGCTGGGTGGTTTGGCCCATGTTTTTAGTGGGTGCGTTTCTATTGACCGTATTTCTTATGCCATTGAAATTTTTAATCGTGCTCTCTACCTATTATTTATTAACCTTGGCTTATTCATCACTGTTGAAGCAAAAACCTATATTGGATGTTTTAACTTTAGCAGCACTGTATACACTGCGAATTATTGCAGGAGCTGCTGCTATACCTGTACCCCTATCATTTTGGTTGCTTGCTTTTTCGATGTTTCTGTTCACTTCATTAGCATTTATTAAACGTTTTAGTGAGCTGCGGTTGGTTCACAACAGTGGACCAGAAATGTCTCTTCATGGGCGAGATTACAGCTATGAAGATCTGCAGACAATATCCAATATGGGAACTAGTGCGGGATATATCTCTGTTCTTGTTTTGGCACTTTACATTCAAGACGTTCATACAGCACAAATGTATTCATCGCCGAAATTCATTTGGTTGGCTTGTCCTTTATTGCTTTATTGGATTTCCAGAGCCTGGTTGCTGGCTCATCGTGGAAATATGCATGATGATCCGATTATTTTTGCTCTCAAGGATAAAACAAGCTGGATTATTGCCATGTGTTTCGTCGTTATTTTTGCCTTGGCGAGAATTGTCTCATAATGACCGTCCATACATCTTTGCAAGACGTCTATACAACCTATAAAATAAACATTTCATGTAACTGCAGCAGAACTTTTTTGGATTAAAATGATTTTAATGTTTGCTATTCCTAATTGTGATACGGTAAAAAAAGCGCGAAATTTTCTGGAGGCGAATAAAATTGATTATGAGTTTATTGATTTTAAAAAAACACCGCCAACAACCGCGCAAATAGAGGCGTGGAGTGAATATACCGGTGAGCTTCCTGTTAATAAAAAAGGAACGACGTACCGAAAATACAAAGACCAGTACGAAGCATTGAGCCGGGCGGATCAAATAAACTTTATTATTGGAAATCCATCACTCATTAAGCGGCCTGTTTTAGTGAATCATGGTAAAACCATCGCATTAGGTTTTCAGGAAGAACACTATCGGACCATGCTCGATTCTTTTAACTAGCCGTTTTTGATAAAGAGAATATTTTCTTTAATCTCTCATCGTGCAGCATTTGCTGTGCCGTTTTTTGATATATCGTGGTGTCTCTTGTTGGAACTGGGATGCCCGAAGCATATTCAAATAAAACGTTAGCAAATTCAATGGTTGGTTTCTCATATTGAAACTTGACTAATTCATAATATTCTTTGAAATAAGGATTTTGCGCCCAGGTGAGAAAGGATTTAATCCATGTGCTTACCTCTGTTGAGTCAAATTTTCTTTGGTTTAGGAAGTCTTCCCATGTTTGGATTAGTAAGTTAGAAATATATTGTTCTTCTGCAATGCCTTGAATGGATTGTGGGGTTTTACTGTCTCCCGCATGAGCCTGATTATAGAGCTTAATATTGGCGGGATAAAATCCTGCGAGAAACTCAGGACGTATATTATGGCTATTAGTGATAATTTGGTTTGGATACAACCACAATTTATCAATGGATGCTTTCGTTTGGTGGAGACGAGTATAAGCCGCGTTATATTCAAAAGATAATGACGTCAGGACAATATTGATTGCTACAAGAAAAATAGCGACGCTGGCAAGAGCGGAGAAAAAAACACTCACTCGTGTTTTAGGATATTGATCCGGGTTGAATTTCAGCGCTACAAAAATGCTGCCCAATAATATAATCACAAGGGTTACAATAATGAAGACAGTTAAATTGTGTAATGAGCCAGCAAACACTATAAACACCTG
>NZ_CALMPD010000085.1 GCF_937871865.1 uncultured Legionella sp. | reverse complement strand
GGGTATTTGATCATAATTAACTATTCATTAACAGATTTTGATGATCTCTCCCTGGGATCCTGGCGGATAAGTAGCATTTTTTTATCGCTCTATGCTATAGTTCCTGTTTTTTTCCGGGTACTCTATAATCATGTTTGATAATTTAACCGAACGTTTGACCCGCACCTTTAAAAACCTGCGTGGACAGGGTCGTTTAACTGAAGACAATATTCAACAAGCGTTACGAGAAGTCAGACTCTCGTTAATTGAGGCTGATGTTGCCCTCCCCGTTATTAAAGAATTTATCGAGCAGGTAAAAGAGAAAGCCTTAGGTCAAGAAGTATTAACCAGTTTAAATCCCGATCAAGCCTTTATTAAAACAGTACATGATGAATTAATTCATGTTATGGGTGATGAACGCGTCGAGCTCGATTTTAAAACCCAGCCACCTGCCGTATTTTTAATGGCTGGCTTGCAAGGTTCAGGTAAAACAACCAGCTCGGCAAAACTTGCCCGCTACTTAAAAGAAACAGAAAATAAAAAAGTAATGATGGTCAGCGTGGACGTTTATCGACCTGCAGCAATCCAGCAGTTGAAAGTTCTGTCCGAACAAATTGATGTTGCTTTTTTCCCTGCTGAAGTACATGAACAGCCCATCTCAATTGCCCAAAAGGCATTAGACAGCGCTAAAAAGCACTATATGGATGTGCTCATTATCGATACAGCCGGACGCATGCACATTGATGCAGAAATGATGGCTGAAATTAAAGCATTGCATCAAGCGGTTACACCAATTGAAACTCTGTTTGTCGTCGACAGCATGACAGGGCAAGATGCAGCAAATACAGCAAAAGCCTTTCATGAAGCCCTGCCATTAACCGGTGTGATTCTGACTAAAACAGACGGTGACGCTCGTGGTGGTGCCGCTCTTTCTGTGAGACAAATTACTGGCCAACCCATTAAATTCATCGGTAGTGGAGAAAAAGTTGAGGCTTTAGAGCCCTTCCATCCGGAACGTATTGCGTCACGCATACTGGGAATGGGAGACATTCTCACCCTGATTGAAGAGGTTGAACGAAAGGCAGACAAACAAGCCAGTGAAAAACTGGCTAAAAAATTAAAAAAAGGTAAAGGCTTCGATTTAGAAGATTTTAAACAACAGTTACTGCAAATGAATAACATGGGCGGTATATCCGGTATGATGAGTAAGTTGCCTGGAATGGGACAAATGCCTCAACAAGCCATGCAACAGATTAACGATAAAGCAATGTCGCAAACGGTAGCCATTATTAATTCAATGACACCCAAAGAAAGACGGCTACCTAAATTAATTGCAGGCTCAAGGAAAAAACGCATTGCAATGGGTTCAGGAACCCAGATCCAGGATGTAAACCGCCTGCTAAAGCAATTTGAACAAATGCAAAAAATGATGAAGAAGTTTTCCAAACCTGGCGGAATGCAAAAAATGATGCGAGGAATAGGAGGAATGGCTGGAATGAAAGGTATGTTTCCAGATGATTTAAAGTAATAAAATAACAAATCTTGGGGAACGTTCAAATATAAGTGTCAGAATAAACGTTTAATTAGAGAATCAGTGAGCCATTTTATTCCATAAAATAGCCAACACCTTCTCCTTTAATCACATACGATGCGCTAATAATGAGCATTCAATTGGAAGTGATATTTAGTTAGAAAATAAATTAAAAGAATTACTTCACATGTTGAGTTAATTTTCGTACAATACTCGGCATTTTTATGTAACCACTCTAAAGTAGAGGAAAACAATGGTCGTTATACGTTTATCACGAGGCGGCGCCAAAAAGCGTCCTTTTTATCACATGGTAGTAACAGACAGCCGCAAACGTCGCGATGGTAGTTACATTGAGCGTATTGGTTATTTTAACCCTGTAGCGCGTGGACAAGAAGTTCGTCTGCACGTTGAAGTGGAAAAATTAGCTCATTGGCAAAGTGTTGGAGCTCAATTATCTGATCGCGTAAGTGCATTGATAAAAGAATTTAATAAAAAATCTGAGACAGCTGCTTAATAACGTGAATAATCAGGCAAACTGGATAGTATTAGGCCGTTTTGGTCGACCTCATGGTATTAAGGGCTTTGTTACGGTTCATTCCTTCACAGAACCCAGAGATAATATTCTGAGATATACAGACTGGCATGCCTATATCAATGCTCAGTGGCAGCCTGTTAAGTTATTATGTGTGGAAGTGCATAACAAAGCCATAATAGCTCAGGTAGAAGGTTATCCGGAACGTGAATCAGTGGCTCGTTTAACCAACGTAGAAATAGCTGTCCCCAAAGAACAGCTTGCTGAATTAGAACCGGGCGAATATTACTGGCACCAGTTAATAGGCATGAAAGTGATCAACCAGGAAGGCGTCCTTTTTGGTACGGTTACTGAAGTAATGCCAACTGGCGCTAATGATGTATTAGTAGTACAAGGTGAAAAAAGGCATTTAATTCCCTATTTACCAGGTCAGTTTATTACTGACATCAATGCCAGCCAACACGTCATTACTGTTGACTGGGATGCGGATTTTTAAGTGACATTGCATCTTGGTTTAATTAATTTAATACCAGAAATACTGGATGGCTTGCAATACGGTATTACCGGTAGAGCAATTGAGCAGGGCCTGGCTAAAATTGATCACTGGAATCCCAGGGACTGGTCATCAAGACCTTATCGACAGGTTGATGATAAGCCTTATGGCGGTGGGCCAGGAATGGTCATGATGTATGAACCACTGCACGCAGCAATAGAACATGCACGCAGCCATATGCCTGCTAACTGCAAAACGATTTACTTAAGCCCCCAGGGCAAGGTAATTCGTCAGACAGACTTAAACCAGGTGGCACGTGAACGTCAATCCTTGCTGTTTATTGCAGGAAGATATGAAGGAATTGATGAGCGCATCATAAATCACCATGTGGATGAAGAATGGTCGCTAGGGGATTTTGTATTAAGTGGTGGTGAATTAGCTGCCATGGTGTTTATCGATGCGATAATTCGTTTGATACCCGGTAGTCTTGGGCATCTTGGTTCAGCAGAGCAAGATTCGTTTATGAACGGCTTACTCGACTGTCCACATTATACCCGCCCGGCCACAATAAATGGTATGGATGTACCTCCTGTTTTACTAGGAGGCAATCATCGGGATATAGAGCGATGGCGGAGAAAGCAATCCCTTGGTAAAACCTGGCTTAAACGCCCGGATTTACTGGATAAATTACAGTTAAACGAAACCGACCAGCAATTGCTTGGCGAGTTTCAAAAAGAGTATTGTTAACCACAAAATGATCTCGTGGCAAACAGACTGATTTGATGGCATCAGAATGATCAGATGCTAAATGGTTATAAATGCGAACACGGTGATTCCTGTTGAGGATAAACCAATTTTAGGAGTAGTCCATGACTAATATTATTGACCAATTAAATGCTGAGCAAATGCAAGGCAAGGAAATTCCTGAGTTTAATCCAGGTGACACTGTTCTTGTTCAAGTTAAAGTAATTGAAGGTACACGTGAGCGTTTGCAAGCGTTTGAAGGAATTGTTATTGCTAAGAGAAATCGTGGCTTGAACTCTGCGTTTACTGTTCGTAAAATTTCTCATAACGTTGGTGTTGAACGTGTATTCCAGACATACAGCCCAATTGTAGACAGTATCACTGTTAAACGCCGTGGAGATGTACGTCGTGCTAAACTGTATTACTTACGTAATCTTGCTGGCCGTGCTGCACGTATTAAAGAAAAGCTGGTTGGTAAAAAAGGCGATTAATTCTTGAACTCAATGCTCGTCGCGTCTATTTATGCTACCCCATGGGGTATGCTTGAAGTAGTTCATGACGAGCATTTTGTTTTTAATGCTTCTTTTACTAAAAAATCAGGCGCACCAGCAAAATCAAATCTGGCTACAGTAATTGGCAACGAACTTGAAGCTTATTACGCAGATCCTCATCACCGATTTCAATTACAATTAAAACCTCAAGGCAGCACGTACCAACAAAAAGTATGGGGTGCGCTATTAGTTATTCCCGTAGGACGTACATTGACCTATGGTGAATTAGCTGCGACATTACAAAGCAGCCCGAGAGCAATAGGCCAGGCATGCAAGAAAAATCCTGTGACGCTGTTTATTCCCTGTCATCGTGTCGTAGGAAAAGACAACTTGGGCGGGTATATGGGAAATCCCAATTCCATAACCTATAAAGAAGCTCTGCTTGCCCACGAAGCTTACCCCCAAATGACACTCTATCCTCATTAAAAATATTATTATAAAAGCCTGGTTATACTACTTAAAGTGACCCGTGCCCCTTAGTCATTTTTAATATATCGCCATCTTTTACCTCAGAGCGGATCATCAAGGCTTCCGGCGGTTGTAATATACTAAAAAATTTTAGACCATAGTCAGTCACCAATTTCCACGCATTATCAACAATAGATATTGGATAAATACAATTTAAATAAGGCTCTTCAAAATCGGCTGGCTGCATCGCCCATATTTGTTTGACGTACCCCCTCATTTCGTCATTAACCTGTTCAGTATATTCCATCTGCTGGTTCATATAGTAAGCAAGACTCTTCAGCAGACTTAATCTGGCAGTTAACAGCTGATCGTTTGGCATTAGGCGATTATCCAATTCGGTTAGGTACTGATCGATTAAGTATCTAAACTGAGTGATGGAATAGATGCGTTTAAAAGCCTGAGAAATCTGTTTCTGTTCTATAGTGTCAAGAAGCGCAGAAAATGTGTCACGTGTTTTGAGCTCTTGTTCCGCAAATAACGCTTTGTCAATTAAGGCGTTTTGTTGTTTGATAAATTCACAGACCTGTTTTCCACTTAAAGGACTCTGATGCAAAAAATGGTTTTGTGTGTTTGTCGCATGCACAATCATGCAATGAAACATGGTGATAGACAAAGAGATAAACGCATAGGATAAATGCGATCTTATTGGCATAGTCTCTAAATCATGCACTCTGGTCAGAAGAGCCATTTGTTTTACATCATCATCACAAAACCCATTATTTAACCATTCAAATATAATTAAATTAAGCGTATCTTCTGCATCAATTGGATTCTTCTCAGTTGAATAACGAAAAGCTATAAACTGTGGCCATTCCAAAAAAAGAAGGAATTTCCCTGCCCGCAGAGCCTGGAGATATTCACTACTGGATGTAAGCATATCTATCACCCATTGGGGTTAACTTAATGAATATATATCATTAAATAAACAAAAAAGCTCCCTGCAATTATTTAATTATCTCCCCCTCTATTTTCATTATTTAACCTATACTTAAAATAAAATACCCTGCAGGTGGAAAAAATAATGAATAATAATCGTTTTGCGCTGTTCATCGCCTTACTATTAACCGCCAATATGGCCCTGGCCAATTGTGACCTGAGCAAATTTCGCTGGAATTGCGACCTTCCTGTGCAGGTAAAACCTAAACCAGGTGCTACATCTTTAGTATATTGCGGTAATTCTTATGGATACATCACCAAACAACAGTACGATATCCTGGCTCGATATCAACGTGCAAGCGTCAACATGGTACTGGATAGTAATGGTGAATACGTTGATAGCCCTTGTGTCGGTGCTGAACGATAAACAGTATCTGAAATAAACTCTTATACCTATAAGAATTTATTCTATATAATCAAGCTATAATCAGATACCTAATTTCCTATGATCATTGAAATCGACGGCATTTCTATTGAAGTGTCACGAAAATCAATAAAAAACATGAACTTGAGAATCTACCCTCCAGAGGGTGAGGTAAAAGTAAGTGTTCCACTCAGATACAGCGAACAATTGCTCAGAAAACAGTTGCAGGAAAAAAGCGCATGGATACGTGCCAACCGCGACAAAATTCGTGAACGTTCGACGTATAAAGAAGAACGGTTGGAAACAGGTTCTGCAATTGCATTTAAAGGCAGCAACTATCTACTCATTTTTGAAGAACACCACGGCCCATCACAAATAAAAATCCAAGGAGAGGTGCTTCATTGCTATGTCCCCCATCAGGCATCATACAATCAAAAACAGAGTGTACTGGAACGTTGGTATCGAAAAGAAATGGAACTTATCCTGCCTGATTTAATAAACCACTGGGAGTCAGTGATCGGTGTTAAAACGAAAGAATGGGGAATAAAAAAGATGAAAACCCGTTGGGGTTCATGTAATACACGAGCTCATCGCATCTGGTTGAACCTTAGCCTAATAAAAAAACCGGCAGTATGCCTCGAATATGTGCTCGTCCATGAGCTGATACATCTGCTTGAACCCAGCCATAATCAGCGGTTTTATGCACTGATGACTCAATTTATGCCACAGTGGCGTGAATACCAGTATCTTCTGGAAGGTAAAATTTCCCCTCGACTGGGTTTATAAAAATTCAGTCACCGAAGCATTATTTAAATGCGCCCTGCTTTGCTCTTGTTTCTATAATGCTTGCATGAAATGTATCTTCGCGTAAAATTATCTGCACAGAATGTTTGCAAGAGAAGCACGTGCTTGATCCTGAATTAATTAGCCATCACCTTTGTACCCAAGGATTTCATATCATTGATGGATTTCTGGACGTGGAGCACTATCAGGCCTTAATCGCACGTTCGCAGCTCATGCATGAAGAGGGTTTATTCAGAAGTGCAAAAATTGGAATGAAAGTACAAGCACATCAGAATAATGCAATCAGAACTGATGAAATATGCTGGATAGAAGAAGAAACAACAGATGCATCCATCCATGCATTTTTAAAGCAAACCAATGCTTTAGCCAATATTTTAAATAGAAACTTGTTTTTGGGGCTTGCTGAATTTGAAACTCATTTTGCAGTCTATAAACCAGGGGCTTATTATAAAAAACACATCGATCAATTCGCATCTAAAAAAACGAG
Organism: uncultured Legionella sp.; assembly: GCF_937871865.1. Classification (GTDB taxonomy): domain Bacteria; phylum Pseudomonadota; class Gammaproteobacteria; order Legionellales; family Legionellaceae; genus Legionella. The sequence continues at coordinate 11,115 of NZ_CALMPD010000085.1, read as the reverse complement.
AAAGATTTCCTGTGTTTATTATTTAAACGAACATTGGCAAGAAGAGTTTGGTGGTGCATTGAATCTCTATACAACAGAAGACCAACTCCTCCAAAAAGTATACCCCAAAAGTAATCGCTTCATCTGTTTTAATAGTGAGTTACCTCATGAAGTCTGCCTTACCCATCAAACCCGGTATAGTATTACCGGCTGGATGAAAACAGCCCCCCCAAGTGGCTCATTTAGCACCAGCACTAATCAGCAACTGGTGCATGAAAATTAAGTCAGTGTTGGCCAATCCGTATAGCCTTCAGCACCATTCCCATACCAGGTTTCTTTCGGGGCATTAACTAACTCAGCCCCCGTTTTCAACCGTGCGACCAAATCAGGATTGCCAATAAAAGGACGGCCAAAACAGATTAAATCAGCTAAATTTTCTGCCCGTGCTTTTAAAGCCAACTGTAAGTCATAGCCGTTATTGGCGATATAGATCCCCTGATACAGGGCACGTAAATCGGCAAAACTAAAATTATCAGGAATAGAACGAGGACCAATAGTCTCTCCTTCAATACAATGAATATACGACAAGGCAAAAGAATTCAACTGCTTCACTACATAAGAAAACGTTTCCATAGGAGTGCTGTCATCAATATCGTTAGCATGGCTCACTGGCGACAATCGGATCCCAACACGATCAGCTGGCCATACAGCAGTTACAGCCTCCACCACTTCCAACATCAGGCGTGCCCGATTTTCGATGCTTCCACCATAATTATCCGTACGCTTATTGGTTTTATCACTTAAAAATTGCTCGATCAGATACCCATTGGCAGCATGTATTTCTATGCCATCAAAGCCGGCTTTTTTCGCACATCTGGCCGCATGTGCGTACTGTTCTATAATGCCTGGTAACTCATTGAGCTCCAATGCTCTTGGAGTAACAAAATCCTGAAACCCGGTTTCAGTATACGCTTTTCCTGCGGGTTTAATTGCAGACGGCGCAACAGGAAGCTGGTTATCAGGCTGTAACGATGGATGAGAGATCCGTCCGACATGCCATAGCTGGGCAAAAATAACTCCTCCCTGATGATGCACTGCATCTGTTGTCAGTTTCCAACCGGCAATTTGTTCTTCCGTATAGATACCAGGAGTAAATGCATACCCCTTGCCCTGTTGAGATATTTGCGTTGCTTCTGAAATAATTAAGCCCGCGGATGCGCGTTGCTCATAATATTCTGCATTCATCACTCCTTGCACATCGCCCTTTTTTGCCCGGCTACGTGTCAAAGGAGCCATCACAATACGATTAGCCAACTTAAGGCTGCCTAACTGCATTGGGGAAAACAAATCCGTGTTACTCCTGTCTGCTCCGCTCACCTGTTGTCTCCAAAATAAAAGTTTATTTGAATCAATATATCATTGAATATACTAGTTATTAACTCTTTATCCACTTTTGTTATTCTACGGCTCGCCATGATGTGACCAGATGGCCATTTGCAGATCAAAGTCTCATAAATCATCAGACGTTAACAAATAGATTGGATACAGTGGTGATATAACTCAGGTCATTTATTTGTCTTTTTTCTTACAAAACGATGAATTTCAACCAATTTGAAAAATTTAGTTCAAAATTATTGAGTTTTAATATTAGTTGATATTAAATAAAACACAATGGCTTCCAAGGATTAGGAGTTAAACATGCCAATAAGTAAGCACTTTTTAAAATCATTTGAACAATTTATTACCAGTTACAGACTATCTGGAGCAACCTCGTCCTATATCAGCTGGGGAAAAGAGCAGAACCACAGCGCGATATGCGACTATTTCAGTGAACTATTAAACCTCATCAAGTCTAACCAGGAGGTTATTCATGATGCCAGTGTTATTGAATACCTCACCGTACCGATTAATCTCTCCACCAACACCAACCGTTATTTGTATGAATGCTGGAATAAATTCCTGATTGAATATAATTCCGTTGCCAAAATGTATAATCCTATCAACACAATAGACAGCAGTACACCGATGCATCTTCAGATTGCAGTGGAAGGCAATTCATCAGAGCGCATGATGAGGGATCTCAAATCAGCGTTAGATTCGACACAAAAAGCGCAAGAGTTTTCCCGCAAAGCTTATCTGTCAGAAGTTGAATTATTAAAAAAACAAATTGAAGAGTTAGCTCGTGAAAACAACCAGCTCTCAACCGAGAATCGAACATTGAAAGAACAAGTACATAATGATCAGACGTTCCGAGCACTGCAACCACAAATTGAAACGGCTCGGCATCAATTGACCTCCTTTACGGAGCTGCTCAACACGCTTTATGAAATCACTGGCAGTAACACAACCATAGTTGCCCCTGTATCAACAACGGCCCTACCCTCATTAAGCAAAGAAGGATCGCTTTATAAAGTCACAACACCAGTTATCTCAGATACAACAAAAAAACAACTAAAAACTACCACGACGGTTTCCTCTCCTAAAATTACTCCACTTATACCAGAAAAAGATACTCCGTCTAAGCGGGCAGTTCTTTCAGAGCCAGAAAACACCGTGATTATAAAATCCAAAATACCATCAAAAGCACCACTCCAAACACCACCTGAAATGCCCCCCCCGCAAAAAACGGGTCCTCTCTTTAGTGGCGATGGTTTTTTTAATGAATTAAGTCAGGAACTAGCAAAACGAAAAGCAAATAAAGCAGCGTTCTCATCAACAGCAGCAGTGGAAAAGATAGAGCCGATACAAAAAAAAAATATGTAGGGTCACCGTTAATGGTAGCCTTGCTGGAAAGCATGGCTACCCGTAGGGAATACCTGGAACCAACGCCCACCAATGACTCGGATTCAGAATCAAACTCCTGGTCGGAAGAATTGCCTTATTAACTATCCATGTCAACAACATTCTCTTGAATGTAATTTCCTGTTTTAACATTAAAATAAAATGAAATCGAAGGCAGCTGTACAATCATTATAATCATGTATAATGATATTTTTACAGGGATTGAACTGCTTATGCACGCCTTAGACATTCAACAACTATCCAAAACCTATGCCAATGGTGTTCAGGCAGTTAAGAGCATTGATTTAACAGTAAAAACGGGTGATTTTTTTGCTTTGCTTGGAGCTAATGGCGCTGGTAAATCAACCACTATCGGTTTAATCACCTCTTTAATTAATAAATCGGCCGGGAGTATCAAAATACATGGCTATGATCTGGATAGCGAACCCGAACTAGCAAAATCATGCCTGGGATTAGTACCACAAGAAGTTAACCTCAATATATTCGAAAACCCCATACAAATTTTATTAAGCCAGGCCGGCTATTACGGCATTACGCGTAAAGACGCATTACCCCGAGCAGAATCATTATTAGAGCAACTTGGCTTATGGGATAAAAGAAAATCCATGGTGCGCCAGCTTTCAGGTGGTATGAAACGTCGATTAATGATAGCTAGAGCCCTAATCCATAAACCCAAAGTTTTGATCCTTGATGAACCCACGGCAGGTGTTGATATAGAAATCAGACGAAGTATGTGGGAGTTTCTAACGCGTACCAATGCGGAAGGAACAACCATCATTCTTACCACTCACTACCTGGAGGAAGCAGAACAGCTGTGTAAAAATATTGCCATTATTGATAAAGGGATAATTATAAAAAATACCTCAATGAACGCATTATTACATACATTGCGCCACCAGACCTTTATATTCAATACAGAAGAACCAATTACCGATTTGCCAGCAATTCCCTCATTTATGACCACATTGATTGATACCAATACCTTCGAGTTACGAGTAGACAACAACATCTCTCTGAATGACGTATTTGCGACCTTGACGAAACATGGAATAAAAATTATCAGTTTACGCAATAAAACTAACCGCTTGGAAGAGCTTTTTCTGGATCTTATAAAAAATGGCCATTAAACAACAACTCATTGCACTCTATACTCTGGTACGACGTGAATTAGTTCGTATGTTTCGCATTGCCAGTCAGGTTTTCTTACCGCCAGTAATTACGACCACCCTTTATTTCCTCATTTTTGGCAGTTTGATTGGAGGCCGAATAGGTACGATTCAGGGGGTAAGTTATCCCATGTTCATAGCCCCTGGTTTGATCATGATGTCAGTCATTGTGAATGCCTACGGCAACGTTTCTTCCTCTTTATTTAGTGTTCGCTTCCAAAAAAGTATTGAGGAAATGTTAATTAGTCCAATGCATAATGGTCTTTTATTATTAGGCTATGTGCTGGGTGGCGTGCTTAGAGGATTAATTGTCGCGATTCTGGTCTTTATCATTGCCAGTTTTTTCCTGACCATAGAATTAGATCATTTGCCAATGACGTTACTGGTCGTTTTATTAGTGGCCGCCATATTCTCGCTGGCTGGCTTTACTAACGCGATGCTGGCACGGAACTTTGATGAGATTATGTTAATTCCAACCTTTATCCTAACCCCATTAACTTATTTAGGCGGTGTCTTTTACAGCATCGACATGTTACCCCCATTCTGGCAAAAAATATCCTACCTGAACCCCATTCTGTATATGGTTAATGCACTAAGGCATGCAATGATAGGACATGAAGAAGTAAGTATGAACCTGGCAATGTTAATCATCTGCATCATGCTGGTGTCTCTTACCGTAATTAATTTAATTCTGTTAAAAAAGGGCGTCGGCTTACGTGAATAATGCCCCCGGAGACTGTAACAAAACTTTAGGACGAACTTGTAACGCTAGTTGGGACTCGATATCCCTGTACGACCTCGCCTAATACAGGCTACGAACTAAAGTTTACTTTCGTTTAAAACCTAATGCATCCAGGCGTTGTTCAATCGAAGGATGAGTTGAAAAAGAATTGCTTAATGATTTTACCGGATCAAGATGAGACGGATCAAATAAGTAAGAAGCCTGCCTTACCTGCTCATGCGGGGTATTACCATACGCTTTTGCGTATTCATCTGCGTGTTGTACATGATCCTGACTGATTTTAAGTAAAGCACGCGCCATAGGTTCATTATCCCGCATTAACTCGACACAGCCTGCATCGGCCATATATTCCCTTGTACGACTTAAAAATAAGGCTAACAATACGGTAATAATGGGCAACACATAACGCAGCACCATGATGACCATAAGGAGTCGGTTGTCTTCTCGCCTGTCGCGTTTAAAAATCATCGAATAAAATAAAAGGTCAATAACGATTAATAAGATGTTACTTAATACCGCCACCATTAAGGTTAATTTAATATCATGATGTCTAATATGACTTAACTCATGAGCCATTACAGCCTGCATCTCAGCCCTATCCAGCTTCTCCATTAGACCACGGGTAATCGCCACCATAGCTGATTTTTCGCTATAGCCACTGGCAAAAGCATTCATATAATCAGCCTCAATGACAAACACTCGGGGCATATATTGCAAGCCGGACGCCACCTTCATTTCTTCCACGACATTGTACAGTTTCTTTTCTTCAACGGATTGGGCATTTTCAGCAGTAATTTCTTTATACTCGGTACCTAAAAGCATAATGCGGTCGTAAAGCGCGTAGGTAATCATCAAGGAAACTGCACCGAGACCAATCATCAGTAACGTGGCCATCGGCACGACCTTAAAGGTGATTAAAGCCCAGAAACACTGCGATAATGAAACACGGGGCTCCATGGATTGAAGAATAAAAACATCTGCAACCAAGCCAACAGTTATATAAACCAGAAAAAAAAGCGCAATTACCCTGCGAGTCTTGCGCTCATTTTTTTTTAACTGTGCCCGCCAATCTCCAGCCGTAGCATGGTAATCAGTAATACTCATAGTCTACTCTCAGAGTTTGACAGTATAATCTTCTCTAGCTTGAATCTGCTCTTCAGGCAGCCCCCAATAAATAAATTCTTTATCCAACGATGCTGCGAACATTGATACGACAATAGATTCGAAAAATGATTTTTTCTTTGCATAATAACGCTCAATGCTGTCGTTATAAGCCTGCTTGGAATAAGCGAGCTTGTTCTCGGTATTCACAATTTCTTCTTGTAACTGCAATACGTTCTGACTTGCTTTTAAATCAGGATATTGCTCAAAGACCAGATTGATACCCGCGGCAATCTTTGAAATGCCGTTTTCAGCATCCATACGAGCCTGCTCATTTCCCGCCGCTTTTGCTGCCTGGGCTTGATTACGCAACTCCACTACTTCTTTTAAGGTGGTCTTTTCATAATCCATATATTTTTTAACTGTTTCAATCAAGGATTCAAATACCTTAAATCGTCTATCTAATTGAATATCAATTTGTTTTTTATTGTTATTAATCGCCTCAATCATCCCGATCAACGTGTTATAAATACTGATAGCCCAGAAAAAAACAAGGGCAGCAATGACTAATAGAACTATAAAAAAAGTACCCATTTTTTTATCCTTGCAAGAGTTTCTATACTAAGTTATAGCCTGAAAATGATAAAAATGACAAATCTATTAATCAAAGTGAAGAACAATACATCAATGTTCAGGGGAGACGCGAACGCAAGGTCGCGGCATTAGAGTAGGCTGGCGCTAAACGAAGTGCAGCCCAGCATGCAGCCGCACGATATAGTGCCAGAAAATACGGAATTATTTTTTTTGAGCCAAAATAGGTTGCAAAAACTGACCAGTATAAGAACCTTTACATTTGGCAACCATTTCAGGAGTACCGGTGGCAATGATGCGTCCACCTTTACTACCACCCTCTGGCCCTAAATCAATAATCCAGTCAGCAGTTTTAATCACATCCAGATTATGCTCAATAATCACGATGGTATTTCCTTTCTCACGTAACCGCGATAAAACAGTTAATAATTGCCTGGTATCATGGAAATGCAATCCAGTAGTTGGTTCATCAAGAATATAGAGAGTATTTCCTGTATCGCGTTTCGACAACTCACGAGCCAATTTGATTCGTTGTGCTTCTCCACCTGATAGAGTCGTGGCACTCTGACCCAACTTAATGTAGGACAACCCCACATCCATCAAGGTTTGGCATTTTCGCGCCAAAACAGGAATTGCAGTAAAAAAGACACAGGCATCTTCAACAGTCATATCCAGTATTTCATGAATGTTCTTGCCTTTATATTGGATTTCCAGCGTTTCCCTATTGTAACGTTTTCCTTGGCAGACATCACATGAGACATAAATATCAGGTAAAAAATGCATCTCCACCTTAATGAGTCCATCTCCCTGGCAGGCCTCACAACGTCCACCCTTTACATTAAAACTGAAACGGCCAGGCTGATAGCCTCGTGCACGTGATTCAGGTGTGGCAGAGAATAAGTCCCGTATATGAGTAAAAATGCCCGTATAGGTTGCAGGATTAGAACGAGGAGTTCGACCAATGGGGCTTTGATCGATATCAATCACCTTATCACATAAATTTAGCCCCTTCAGTTCTTTTACCTCTCCCGGAGTAAATAAGCTCGCTCTATTGAGCGTATTGGCAGCAACAGGATACAAGGTATCATTAATTAAACTTGATTTACCTGAACCCGAAACACCCGTAATACAGGTAAGTAATCCCAAAGGTATACTCACATCAACATTCTTTAAATTATTACAGGTAACTCCCTTTAAATGCAGCATACGCTCGGGATTTATAGTCAGGCGAGTCTCAGGGATTACTATAGCTTGTTTGCCGGATAAATATTGACCGGTAAGGGAGGCTGGATTATTCATCACTTCTTCCGGAGTACCGCTGGCAACAATATGCCCTCCATGCACTCCCGCGCCAGGACCAATATCCAGCACGAAATCCGCGTTGCGAATAGCATCTTCATCATGCTCCACCACGATGACCGTATTGCCTTGGTTCCGTAAATGCATCAGGGTTTGCAACAATCGATCATTATCACGCTGATGCAGACCAATGGATGGCTCATCCAATATATACATCACTCCGACTAATCCCGAACCAATTTGGCTGGCCAACCGTATACGCTGTGCTTCGCCACCGGATAACGTTTCTGCACTCCGGGTTAACGATAAATAATCCAAACCAACATTAACCAGAAATCCCAGCCGCTCAATAATTTCTTTATTAATTTTTGCAGCAATCTCGCCTTTGTAACCGGATAAAGTTAATCCTTTAAAAAATTCATAGGCAGTCTCAATAGAATAAGCAGAAATTTCCGGAAGGTTTTTATTGTCGATAAAGACATTGCGCGCTTCTTCTTTTAAACGTGCCCCATGGCAAGAGGGGCATGGACGAGAAGATAAATATTTCGCCAGCTCTTCCCGAATCATGCCCGAATCAGACTCCCGATAACGACGCTGCATGTTGGGAATTATTCCTTCAAAACTATGCCTTTTCAGCATATACCCCCCATTGGGGCGATGATAATTAAATTCAATAATTTCTCGGCCACTACCGTATAGAACAACCTGCCGCATGTCCTCAGGCAAATCACAAAAAGCAGTATTAGTATCAAAACCATAATGCTGAGCCAACGATTCCAGCATGCTGAAATAATAAGAGGTTTTCTTATCCCAACCTCTGATAGCCCCTTCCGCCAAACTGGCGGTTTCATCATGAATCACTCTATCCGGGTCAAAAAACTGATCCACCCCCAAGCCATCACACGAAGCACACGCCCCCATTGGATTATTAAATGAAAACAATCGCGGTTCTAATTCACTCAAACTATAACCGCATTCAGGGCAAGCAAATTTAGAGGAAAAGAGTAACTCTTCAAACGTGTTATCCATTGAAGCAACAATGGCTATGCCCTCAGCCAGATTCAAGGCATTTTCAAAGGACTCACTCAGACGCTGCGCGATATCCGCCCGGACCTTAAATCGATCAACAACTACTTCAATTGTATGTTTGGTGCGTAAACCAAGTTTAGGAGGATCATCAAGTTCACACAATTCACCATCTATCCGTGCCCGTACATATCCTTGAGCCTGCAGTTGCTGCAATAATTGCACTTGTTCTCCCTTACGCTCCCGAACAACGGGAGCCAAAATCATTACCTTGCTCTCCGCTGGCAAAGCTAAAACCTGATCTACCATTTGGCTGATGGTTTGCGCATGCAAACTTATTTTATGAGTTGGGCATCGAGGCTCGCCAACACGGGCATAAAGCAGGCGCAAATAATCATAAATTTCAGTGATAGTACCAACGGTAGATCGTGGATTATGGGATGTTGCTTTTTGTTCGATTGAGATTGCCGGCGAGAGTCCTTCAATGGAATCAACATCAGGTTTTTCCATCATCGATAAAAATTGCCGGGCATAAGCAGATAACGACTCAACATAACGCCGCTGTCCTTCTGCATATAAAGTATCAAATGCCAGGGATGACTTTCCCGAGCCTGACAGGCCGGTAATCACTATTAACTTATCTCGAGGAAGTTCCAGATCTAAATTTTTGAGATTATGTGTTCTTGCTCCACGGATACTAATAGTATGCATAAATCGCTGTATTTTGAATGAAAAAGACTAAAAGTATATCTCTGCTATAATAATAAAACAAATTGTGGATTTTGGTGAAACGAAAGGATTTATAACCATGAGATCATTCAAGCTAACAATTGTATTGTTCAATCTGTTGCTCATGTTATCTCCAATAACTTACGCGGATAAAAAAGATGAAGTGTCGTTATGGGCCGCGCAAACGCTCATTAAAACATTTTCCATAAGTTACACCAGTCAACCAAGTGATTTCGAAGCAGTTAAAAAAAATTACTCTTTTAATGCTTGGGATGCCATAGTGGGATTTCTTGGGCAGAATAAAGATAAAATTCAAGCAGAACAGCTCACCTTGCATCCGGTTTTAGAAAGTGTACCCACTATAGTCAAGTCAGGCTATTATAATGGGATGCGCTATTGGTACATTACCCAGAATCTCATTCTTAGCGAGTTTGAGGTGAAAATACATTTTGCCTTGGTTGTATTGGCGCGTGGCCCATCGAGTGACTATCCGTATATTATTCAAAGCATTAATATGAAATTAACTCCATATGCGCGTTAAAACATCGCAGAGAGTTAAAAGGCAACGCAGAAACTATACACCGTCCTTAAATTCTGCTTGAATAGGCGCTTATCAGGAGGACACGATGAAAAAGCGTTTTAATTTTATAATTACTGCTCTGTTACTTTTGTTTATCAGCCAACTGCAAGCCAATACCCTTAAAGAAATTGAACAGCAGTTTAGTGATTCAGTAATAACCACTAAAATTACGGCACAATTCACAGAAAACACCAATCTTAATCCACTAAAAATTTCAATTTCTACCTCTCAGGGCATCGTCCGCTTAAGTGGTTATGTAGGCGACAAGCAGGCTTTTGTTGATGCGTTACGCATAGCGAAAAACACTCACGGAGTTAAATCTGTTCTTGCCAATCATTTATACATCAAGAAAGTAAATACTGTATTTACAGATGCCTTTATCACCGCTGAAGTTGAAACAGCAGTGCTCAAAGCCAAAGTACTGGATGATGAATCGATTCCTCTCGTAGGGATCAATGCAACCACAACCAATGGAGTCGTCACCTTATCAGGAAATGTTCCCAGTATCAAAGCAATTGCGTCAATCATTAAGCGAATCAATGTAATTCACGGGGTCAAAAAAATAATTACTCATCTACAGGTTAAGGACAATGCATGAAAACGCTCACTCGATATAAATTATTCCTTTGGTACTTCAGCCATTTTAAAGTAGCATTAATTGGGTACTTAAAACCTCGATTAATCACACTCACCGATTCTGATATCGTCATATGCCTTCCGTTAAGAAGACGAAGCCGCAATCATTTAAATTCGATGTATTTTGGTGCACTGGCCGTTGGAGCTGATTTGGCTGGTGGTTTACATGGCTTTTATCATGCCGATCTTGCTCACTGTAAAGTATCTCTTGCCTTTAAATCATTCCAGGCCCAATTTTTACGAAGACCAGAATCAGATGTCTATTTCGTTTGTACCGAAGGTGAGACCGTAAAAAAAATGATCGAGGAATCCAAAAGCTCAGGAGAACGTATCAACAAAAACATCAACATTAAAGGCTATACCAATTATTTGACTCAAGCCGAGGAAGTAGCTGATTTCATTTTAGAACTATCTCTGAAAGTAATAAAATAATGACTACATTATAAATTATTCTTTTTTCAAAC
>NZ_CALMPD010000084.1 GCF_937871865.1 uncultured Legionella sp. | reverse complement strand
CGTAATCAGGGTTTAGAATGATACGTTGCCCCTCTTTATCCAGATTCATGAGGCCTATATCATACTGATGTGTGTTTAACCACTTAGAGGCAATCACTTGCGGGTTTAAGGATTTAAAGGCTTGTCGTTTATCACAAAAGACGTGCACCGTTTTGTGGTTTCTAATTCGTCCTAACGCTTGCATGCAATCATTGGCGGTGTTGACGCAGGATTGAAACACACCGCCTACAAAATCAAAATGGCCGTTATCAATAGAAACACCGGTACTGACAGAGGGTGTACAGACCAGGTAATCGTAGCGTTTTGACACAACATTGACGTTATTAAAAAAAGCCTGATTTTCAGCATCACCAGCATTATCACTAGAAATATAAAGACCCTTCTTTTCAGGAAAGGCCATGTTCAGCGCGGAATAGGTTTTAAAGGCTTCCTTTTTGGAATTAAAGGCAAGGTATACTTTTTGTTCTTGCTCTAAAGCTTGCATGGCACTCATTTGTACGCTCTCAGGGCTTTCGTGAAAGGCGATTTGGCGCGCGCTTCCTGGCTCAAAGCGATTAAAGTGAACGGTTACTGGTTTGTCTGGGCAAAATCGTTGAACCATTTGTACTGTTGCTTTTGACAGATGTGCATCGAGGCAAATCAGAGACGCGGCATTGGCCATCACGTGTTGCAGTACAGAAAATATCAAGGGCTTTTGTTCAATATGGGAAGTCAGACGCGCAAGCACCTGTTCGATTTCATCAATGATGACCACATCATAGTGCCTTAATGCGCCTTCTGCGGTGAGTTTTCCTAAGGAATTAAGACAAATGGCCAGGCGATGCTCGATTTGTAAGTCAAAATTATCACACTCATTATAACTGGTTAACCCTAATCTTTGAGCGGCACTTTCTACCAGTGAAATAAGATGGGTTGTGAACAAAATGGATTGTTTGGGGTTTTGTTTCACCAGGTGCTCAACTATGGCCGTTTTTCCTGTACCAATGGCAGAACGCACTAAATGTACGCCCTCTCGTTTAAATACATCATTGGGTAAATAACGACTGTTATAGGATAGCTTTACGCCATCGGTAAATTGACCAGGTGCCACCGCTCCATGGGCATGTTGGTTAAACTGTCGTAATTCATGCCATAAGCCTAAATGGATATCAGGTTTTTGGGGGATGGTTGAGACTAAGCGATTTAATCCGTCTAACCGATGTAAATCATTAAAGTCAGTAGCCTCTTTAATCAGTTCTAAATCGAATGTTGAAAAATCAGGCGTGCAGACCAAGGCGCCTCTTAGTTTAAACGCAGTACGGTTGGCTTGAATGAGTCCAGTGTTGCCTAAAACCCGCCCAAATTTGGTTCTATTTTCTGCTTTTTGCCAGTCATTATCAGCCCAGATGATAATCTGTGTTTTAGGATAGTGGCGTTTTAATGATTTACATACTGGCAGAAGATTAAAGGCATCAAGAGCTGCAAAGACAGGCTCTCCAGTCGCGCGATGTATGGATGCAGCAGTTGCCATCCCTTCGCATACATGAATGGTGCTTATTTTTTCAGGTAAGGAAGGACAACCTATCAGCGCAAAATGCCCTTTTTTAGATAATCCTTTTGTAAAGCGTTTTTGACCGTCATTAAAAATGCGTTGCAGACCTAAAAAAGTATTATGGGTATCAATAATGGCGACTGCAATATGATGTTTGGCGTGTTTAATTCCTGGAATAATACCTTCGGATAACCCTTTTCGTTTGAGGTAGTGACTATCGCCCGCATCAGTCATGGAGTGCCAGGATTCTTTATCACGAGCAATCCAGTCAATGGGATTGATTTCGGGCACGGACTCAATACGGGTTTTAATCGCCGTTTTTACGGGCGATGAAAAAAGCCCTCCCCTCGCCTCTTGCCATAGTGCTTTAAGTACAGACTTGCTATCAAAGCGCTCAGAGTGACCACCGTGTCGAAAGGTGTAATAGGTCAATGCGAGATAGGCAATCCCATCGCTGTTATATTCCAATGTTGCGCGATAACTTTGTTTTTTCGCTGGTTTATCAATGTAATGCCATCGATTATCTACGATTAGGCTGCTTACAGGGGATCGTAGGTCTTCCCCATGCTCATTGAGAAAAGCAATCCCTTCATCAATTAATCGAGCCTCGATGGATTGCTTGTTCTCAATTGCCCATTGGGCAAAAGACGTACTATTCACTCGTTCTAACGAGTTGTTATTCTTATTAAAAAATCCCATTATACATGTCCCTTACACCAAAAAATCTTGATGTTTATAGGGAACAAAGCTAAACTAATTAGTGGATGGATCCAAAAATTTCGATGGAACTTCTAATTTCCTTGAGTATTTTTGGTGTTTAGCTTTGTTCCGAGCTAATCGTTATACAATTCATGAGTGGTTTCGCACACCACTCATGAAATCTAATCTCTAATCTCTAATCTCTAATCTCTAATCTCTAATCTCTAATCTCTAAT
>NZ_CALMPD010000083.1 GCF_937871865.1 uncultured Legionella sp. | reverse complement strand
GGGTGGTCCCTTTAGGTGATGACTAAGTGGTCCTATTAGAGTGCTGAATGACAATAGGAAAATAAAAGGTACAAAGCTGAAGCAGCAGTAATTTGCTTAGTAATACCTACCCGGTCCGCCAAAGCGCCAAACACTGGCAAACACATAAAATAAACCGACAAAGCAACCAACGTCACCCATAGGGATTTATGATGAGTCTGATTTTGAATCACTGAGGATAAAAAAGTAGGCATATAAACAAAGGTCATATAAAAAGCAGAAGCAGATAAACTTGCAGCTACAAAGCAAATAACCAGCTCTTTCCTATATTTTTTTACCAAAGATGAAAAACGCTTGTTATCATTTGGCTTATGGACAAATGGCTCATTAATAAACTTTCTAATCTGGTATAATGCAAGCCAAATAATAGCACTAAGTAAAAAAGGTATACGCCAGCCATATTGAATCATCTGCTCATAAGGTAAAATGTCTAGTAATATAAAAACTGAGATGTTTGCCAATAACAAACCAAGAATACCGCCCATAAATGCCATACTGCCAGAATATGCCGGACGATCTTTCCCTTGTTCAACAGCCAGGATTAAACCATTAGAAAATTCCCCTGATATTGATAGCCCTTGAATGATCCGGCAACTAAATAACGCTACCCATAAATCAATGTCAGGTAATCTGGTGGGTAATAAACCAATAATCGCTGTGGAAACAGTCATCAACACAGTAGTAACGGACAGTACCTGCTTGCGACCATAAGTATCAGACAGATACCCAAAAACTATTCCAGAAAAAGGTTTCACTGCATAACTGACTACATAAGCCAAAACGGTAAAATTAATCGCTGAGCTTTGTGAATGGGATGAGAAAAATACGGATGACAACACTGGAATAAGAAAAGCAAAGATACTTAAATCAAAAACCTCAATAGCAGTACTGATAAAAACGGATATCCTAACCAAATTTGCCATTTACATTCACTTCATTGTGTCGTACATTATTTTAGCATTTTATGGATTTAAGTTGTAGCTTTAAGGATTTATTATGTTACAAGATGTATGCTCAAGGATGTATCAATCTTTCGATGAAAATCAAGAGCTTCTTTTCAACAAACAATACCGACCACTAAATGTCTTGGGATGTGATTATTTCTATTATCTAGTCTCAGATCAAACCTCAAAAGAAAATTCGTACCGATTCTGCACCCATGAGGATTGGATGGATTTCTATTATGAAGAAAAATTAATCGACAATGATCCATTAAAACGAATTATAGAAAATTCAAACAATTCAATACTTCCATGGAATCAGGTCAGTTTTATGAATAAAAGTGAGAAACGAACCATGGCTGGCCGTTCCTCCTTTGGACTTTATAATGGTTTATCTATTGTTAGTAACTTTAATGGCAAAAAATACATATTTGTAATGGCGACTGAACATAGAGATCATGATCTAGCAAGATATTTGATATTGGAAAAGAATTATGAACTAAAAAAATTAATGCATGATTGTATAACCTCCATCGATGGATGATATACTTATTGCTTAGATATTATTGGTTTAATTCAAATATATCTGGCGAACAATCAATGAGATATAGATTGATATAATTCTTGATCTTCAAGTTTACTAAGTATTTTTTCTCTATGTTTAATTGAAACATTATCTCTAAGTTCAAGAGCTGCATTAATATCTTCAAATATATAAGCAGATTCAATTACGTTAGGATCACTTATTTTTCCTTGTTGGTAGAACCATTCTGCAACAGCACTCCAACGCCACAAAGGACTTTTATTCGATATCTTTAAAATAGGCTTTGGAAAATTTCCAGAACCTCTAGTTCCTTGTATAAGTAGAGAGACCGCTTGTCTAGTCATCGAAACACGCTCGGCAATATCAGATAAATTTACTAAATGCTCGGGAGCAACACTTATAATTCTTGCACCAATATTTGCTGATTCGATATCCTTTATAGCAGATATAATGGTATTCTCAAGATTTTCACCTTCTCTATCGAAATCTAAAAAGACTGTCCCATTTTTATAATTAATTAAAGCGTCACCGCATCCTGCTTCAAATAGAGCATCCTCTAAGCCAGGTGTTGTCTCATCAACACAATCAAGAATTAGGGTAAACTGATATAAGTTACTCATTTTCTTCTCCTTGGTGTTCACAAGCATCAACTTTACGTTTAATTTGTTTTGCATGGTCTTCATTACTTTTTGGTGTTGACCATACGCTCATAGCATGCCCCTCTCTGGCCGCAAGTGGACAAAGTAATCTACCCCATGCGTGAGCAGAATTCCCTGATGGTTGATATCGCCAACCTTTCGATTCAGCATATTTTATAGCTAACTCGATCTCTTTATTGGGGTGTTTTGGTCTCACCATAACTCCATTTTTTATTATGAAGTATAGTAAATTTTGTTGACATTTGTCAACATTTTGAACACCTCAACTACACTTGAAATTAACAGAAATATTTAATTTAACCGCTACTTTTTGCCTCTTTTAAGGCTCGTCCAAAGAAATGTTTAATTGCCTGATGCCGTGCATCAGCATCTGTCATCATTATACTTTGTAATTGATTATCGCGCTGAAACAATTGAATCGCACTTTCAAAAAATGCCTGAGAGAAAGCCCCAAAAACCACATCTGGAGGGTTATTCTTCAGCATATCTTTCAAGTTTTCGTCGCTTAGTATTTCTTGATTAACTTTCTCAAAACGCAAAAAATCTTCTTTAGTAAATTCAGTACCATGGCGCTGATTAAAAGATTCAATAATTTCAGATAATGAGCGCTCCTCATCTTCCGTGTAAGCGTTAGCACCAAACTCTTTGATAGCAGATAGAGCGGAAGTAGTGCCTGGAGATAACGAAGCTGAACCTTGTTCTTTTTTCTCAATTCTGAATGCCTGTAAGCGAATCATGTCTTCTGTAATCTCAATTTCGGGGGGCACTTCTCGATTTGGTAGTAATCGATTGAGCCATGATGCATAGGAAAAAAGTTTTTCCAACCAAGTGTCCTGCAATCTCATCACCTGCGCAACAAACGAATAAAACCGCATATAACTCTTAAGTAGTTGTCGAAATTCATCACGCCTTCCTTCGTCTTCTTCATATTCAAAACGTTGGACAGCGTTCTTAACCAATTTTTCTAGCGCGATTCTATCGTGGGGATCAAGCGCCCCTTTATAGAAAACTTCTGAGAAACGGTTAACTTCATCTTCGTCGATAATAGAAAAAGACTTAATGCGCCCCTCCAACTCATACACTTGATTAGGGTCAGATATCTCCTCTAGCGACGTAACTTCATAAAATGGTCGAAACGCATTTTGAATGTCTTCAATCGTATTCTGGAAATCGAGCACGTATGTATTATTTTTTCCTGGGGTAGTACGATTTAGCCTTGATAAGGTTTGTACTGCTTGTAAACCATCCAGTTTTCTATCAATATACATGGCGCATAACTTTGGCTGATCAAAGCCTGTTTGATATTTCTCTGCCACAATCAATAATTGAAAATCTTTATCAAATTTTTCTGGCAATTGGGTTTCAGCAAAGCCATTTAATTCTGCTTCGGTGTAGATCTCACCATCGATTTCTAGCTCA
>NZ_CALMPD010000082.1 GCF_937871865.1 uncultured Legionella sp. | reverse complement strand
GAGTTAGAGAGAGGGGGAGTATGTGGCACAAAACTCCTTAAGTTAACGTCATTTTATATACACACATTCTTTCAATTCATTCCCCCTCAGTCATCTATACAGCGTATCCAGGAAACTCCATCTCTAAAATTTGCTCATTTTGTCTCAAATTTTTAAAATGTCAACAGACAGAAATTGCCAATATTACTTATTGGACGTATATAAAACATCTATCCCACTTCCTGCATCACTACTGGTTACTTGAATACTTAAAAATTTATTGAGTAAATATTTAAGCGTTAGTACATTGGGATCTGCTTGTGATAATCCTACGTTGTAGCTTAAATATACTCGCTTGGATATGGCTTTTCCTACAACTAAAGCGGTGTTATCACTAACCTGATTTGTTACCAGATTGTAATTACTGTTCGTTTGGACATTAAAGTCAAATCCTAAATTTTGTTTTAATTGCTCCATCAATTGTGCCCCATTTGTTCCTGTGCCAATATTCATTGAAGAAATTGCAGCTAACAAAAGTTGCCCTCCAGCTTTATTGGCCTGACTTGCAGGGCGTCCTAAAACCAGCATGGACAGGATATCTGCTTGAGAAAGAATGGATGGATTGGAGAATAGTTGAATTTTAGGATCGCTAATGCGTCCGCTTACTTCAACTCCGACGCTGATATTACCGCGCAGGTTAGCATTTTGCAGATTATTGTTATTAAAATCGAACAGCTGGTTGGAGCTGGTAACTGATGAGGAGGTGGTATCAATTTTTTTTGCTGCTCTTAAATTAATGCCCGGGTTATCAATGCGTCCTCCGGTAAAGATGATTTCTCCTTGTTCAATCGCTAAATCCTGGCCATAGGCTTTATATTCCCCTTTAAGAACATTGAGCTCCCCATTCGCATTAACAGGGCCTTGGGATAGTTGCTTTAAATGAACGGTGCCGCCAAGGTTTGCATGCAATCCTTTAAACGTGAGTTCTACGTGTTCCCCCATCTCTATACTTAAGTCCATGTTTGTATTAAAGGGCGTTTTTGGTGCTTCTTCTTGTTTGGTGTTAAAGACTATATCCTCTGAAACAGCGATACTATTGGAAAAGGATTGTGGTTTGATTTGAGCAAAAGGAATAGTAATAATCCCGGCAATATTCAGGTTTGATGGTGAAGCCGTGATTTTAATTTGCGGTGAAATGCTAATTTGATATTCTCGGGTGTTCATAACTGGGAAATCGGAGCCTTGTAGAGAAAACTCTCCTGAGGGTGTCTCGTTTAAAATCCCCGCACCTTTCAATAGCAGCTTTTTACCTGCAGAACCGATCATCCCATCAATATTCCATTTGTTCTTTTTGGCGAGGAAGGTTATGTCAATTGGATTCAGATTCAGACCGAATCCTGGCAAAGAAACACTGGCGTTATTAAGATGTATTTTGCTTTCAAAAAGCATTTTTTCCAGAGTGCCTTTTGCTTTAAGGGATGCAACCAGATGTCCTTTGGGATTACTGATTTCTGGGCTAAATGATTTTATAAATTCAAACGAATTAAATAATAAGTTCAGTTCAGCAGATATCGGCTGTTTGCTTGAGAGGCCTGAATCAAGTTTAAAATCAGGTAAATTAAATTTTAGCTTCATTGAGGTATTGGCATCAATATTTAAAGAGCCTTTGCCAGATAAAACATTCTTTGCCAGGGAGGCGTTTATTACCCCGCCTGTAAATTGCAATGAGGGAAAACTGCTGTCTTTGGGCATTTGATAATGTCCGGGAGCTAAAGTGATGGCTACATCGCCCTTGCGAAGATCCTGGATATTTCCTTTAATGCCGATGCTTGCATAAAGTCCTTCCATTTTTGAGACAGGACTTTGGGTTTGAGCTATTGTTGCATTAAAATCCCATTTTTGTGGAAGTACCCCAGTAGCAAGGGCGTTGACTTGCCAATTGCTTTGATGATCTTTATTTACTTTTGAAGTCAGTTCAATCTTAATATCAGGCAATTTACCTGTTATATTTATTCGTCCTTCAGGACTATTAATACTGCTCTGCGGTGATACTGGCCATTCAATGGTGCGCCATTTAATTGTCTGATTTAATTCGGAAAATTGTTTTAACGTTCCATTTAATGTCAATTCAAGAAGGCCATGAAAATCACCACTCCATTGTAACTGATTGAAATCCCCCCCGATATTTGCACTCCCTTGAAGCAAAGACTTGGTTTTATTGCCCGGGTTTAACTGAATTGAACCTTCAAGTGCATGTGGCATAGCAAGAGCAATCTGCATTCGTCCATTAATGAGATTGTCCAGATAATTCAATTGTAAGGAATCTATTTTTAAAATCTGAGCGTTAATCGTTCCTGTCAGATGAATATTTTTGATTAATGATTCTTTATTATATTCAATAGTCTCTGCATTTAATGAGTCAATTTTTAATCGACGATTTAAAAGTGTGTACACATTCCATTTGATGCTTAATTTGCTTATTTTTAAATGCAGCGAATCGTAATGATATTCAAGTTCACCTATGTAAAATTGATTTGCTAACTGACCTTGCAACTTCTGAATTTTTAATGTGCCTGGAAGTACTATTTTACTTAATTTGAGAGCCGTATATAAACCAGGGGTTGTAGTCAAAAGAAAGGCAAGCAAGCATCCAATACTAATGAGTAAAATCAAACTGGTATAGTAGAGCCTTTTTAAGAGCTTTATCATAAGTCTGGTCCCATATTGATAACCAATCGTGGGTTAGTTGTTTCTCTTCGCAGATTGGAGGTTACTGCCTGGGCTAATCCTATTTTAATAGGACCTATAGGAGAGACCCACATTAAACCGACTCCCACATCATAGAGGGTATCTTTGGGAGCTGGATTATAAACACTACCCATATCGTAAAATCCAATAAGGTACCAATTTTTTTTGGTTTCTTTTTGTATTTCAAAACCACCGTAGCTGATTATTCTTCCCGGCCCAATCGAATTAAAGGTATAGGCTTTTAAATTATCTGTGCCACCCAAAAGTAAGGCAAGGGTTAATGGTAATTTATTGATGTCTTTGGTTGCTGTAATTCCCTGAATAGCATGTCCATAAAGTCTTAGTCGAAGAGATTCTATTTTATAAGCTGCTTTAGCATCTACGGATAATTGCCCAAAATCAAGATTTGATAAGGTCAGCTTATTGGCCCCTAGTCCATTAAAAGTAACATTGTAGCCTGAGGGAGAAAATAAAAGATTTTTAGTCTTCGTAAACGTAAACGTTGCTTTCGGATATAAAAGCAGCTGGTTTGCCGCAGGTTGATCCGTGTAATGAAAACTTTCATATAATCCATTAACGGAGAGTGCGCGTTGAAAATGTTCACTATTGTGAAGTTGGCCAATTGACAAAAGAAAAGCATTACTGTATCCGGTATTGTAATTTAAATTTGAAAAATTACCGGTAATACTGTATTGGTCATTCACTGGGTTTTTTCCTGGAATGACATATTGTGCCTGTAAGGCATTTTGGGTGAAGGAGCCTTGGGCCAGGGCATTAAATTTATGTCCTTTTCGATTAACCGGAATGACATGAAGTGCTGCCCGCCCTCGAACTCCAGTATCGGTACCATAGCCGGCACCTATTGAATAGGAATATTTTGATACGGGTTGCAAGTACAGATTAACTGGAACTGTCTGACTGTCATTAATTTGGGGCTTAACCAGTACGGAGTTAAAATATCCGCTATTCGACAAATTATCATTTAATTTAAGAATCTGTTCCGTAGAATAGGGTTGTCCTGGACGAAATGGTACGTAACGATGCAATAGTTCAGGGTTGATGTTGGTTGGATCAAACTGTATCTGGCCAAAATAATAGAGCGCACCGGTATCAAATATCAGAGTAATTTTTGCTGAATTAGTTTGTTCATTAATTAATATTTCTGATTTTTGAAAAGTGGCGTGTAAATAGCCAAGATTTTCTGCTGTATTAATTAAACTTTGTTTTGCTTGATTATAGCGTTCGCTAAATAAAGGATCTCCATTTTTAATCGGTAATTCATTACGTGTTTTAAGTAATAAAGGATTTTCCCGGCCGTCACCAATGAGTTCTACCGTTATTGACGAAATATGAATCTGCGGGCCGGTCTGGATGTTTATTATAACACTTTGAGTATTTATCTTCCTGATATTTACCTGTGCTTTGAAATACCCATAGGGTTGAAGCGCTTTTATAATCTGAGAGCGTAATTCATCAAGGTTTAATTCATTCAATGGTTTGATTTTTTGGAGTTCATCCAGGCGTTGTTCTACATTGGCAAGAACTTTTCCACTTACTCCACTGATTTTTAATGCAGGAGATTTGCCGCCTTTGGCCAAGGCAGGCAGGCAAATAAACATTAAGAAAATAAAAGCTAATTTTTTCATGCAATAGTTATATCAATATGGGGCATTTACTTCTTCCATACTTTTTAATTTATAAACCAAATCTAGTGCATCCCTTGCTGTTAATGTATCTGGATTAATTTTAGCCAACTCTGCAAGGACAGGAGAGAGTGCTGGCCTTGGTATTGGAGAATCCATTATTGGATGTGGATTATTATCTTGTATCGTATGTAGGTAGGTATGCGCCATATGTAATACCTCTTGGGGTATTCCTGCTAATGCCGCTACCTCAAGACCGTAGCTGCGGTTTGTTGAACCTTTTTCTACCTGATACAGAAATATAATCCTGCCAGTGTCCAATGATGCCTTTAAATGTACGTTACGAATACAAGGTAATTCCTGAGGGAGTTTGGTTAATTCAAAATAATGAGTTGAGAATAAAGTATAAGCTTTTAGTGTTTTGGCCAGGTAGGCACAGCTGGCGTAAGCCAAAGCCATTCCGTCATAGGTACTTGTTCCTCGACCAATCTCATCAATGAGTACCAGACTTTCATGAGTTGCTTGTCGTAAGATGTGTGCGGTTTCTGTCATTTCGACCATAAAGGTTGAACGGCCTGAGGCCAGATCGTCACTTGCTCCAATACGAGTGAATATTCGGTCAATTGGACCCAGAATTGTTTTTTCAGCAGGAACAAAGCTACCTATGTGGGCAAGGAGCACTATTAGGGCCGTTTGGCGCATATAGGTTGATTTACCACCCATGTTGGGGCCGGTAATTAATAAAATATTTTCATTGGGGCTAAGATGTAGGTCATTGGAAATAAATTGTTCTTGAACCAGCTGTTCTATTACCGGATGGCGCCCTGAATGAATCATTATACCAGGTACATCCACCAATTCAGGGCAATTCCAATTTAAACTTTGTGCACGTTCAGCAAGGGTAACAAGTACATCCAATTGTGCAAGAGCCTGGGCCAGGAGGGTTAATTCGCTGATCGAGTTTTGTAGTTCATCCAGCAAATTATCATATAACCACTTTTCTCTGGCTAAAGCTTTTACCTGAGCTGATAATACCTTTTCCTCGAATACTTTCAGCTCGGGCGTAATGTAGCGCTCAACATTTTTTAATGTTTGCTTTCTTTGATAATTGGCTGGTGCTTTTTCTGACTGGGATCGCGATAACTCTATGTAAAATCCCTGTACATTATTGAAGCCGAATTTCAGAGTCGATAGGCCTGTACGTGATTTTTCTTCTTGTTCCAGATGAAGCAGTTTTTCATGAGCATTGGTACTTAACGTTCTAAGCTCATCAAGCTCTTCATCAAATCCTGTGGCAATCACACCACCGTCTCGAATCAATACCGGGGGATTGTCTATGATTGCCGTTTCCAGTAATTGCTGCAGGATTGGCAACGGTTCTAGCTGTATTTTTAATTGGTTTATCAGTGTGCTTTTATAGCAAGCCAGCATTGGCTTAAGTTCAGGGAGTAATAACAAGGTGCTGCGCAGAGAGGCTAAATCTCGTGGACGTGCAGATTTTAGGGCAATCCTGGATACGATTCGTTCAACGTCGCTGCATTGTTTTAGCAGTTGGTGAAGTGTTGCATCTTGCTGGGCAGTAATAATTTCATTAATACTGTGTTGACGCAATTGAATCTGGTGCTGCTGTTTTAAAGGTCGTCCTAACCATCTTTTCAATAATCGGCTGCCCATGGAGCATGCGGTTTTATCTAAAATCGTCAGTAAACAATGAGTGCTGCCACCGTGTACGTTTTCAAAGAGTTCCAAATGTTTTTGTGTAGACGCATCCAGTTGCAGATAATCTTCTGAATGCTCAAGAGTTATTGCTGTAAGATGAGGCATGGCCTGTTTTTGAGTTGTTTGCAAGTACGCGAGTAAAGCGCCCGCAGCAATTAATGCCGTAGGGTGATCTGATTCTCCAAATGCTGACAGGTTGGCCACTGAAAACTGTTCTCGTAATAATTTGTATGCACTGTCAGAACTAAACTCCCATCCGGGTCTGGTTTTAACCGCAAAATCAGAGCAGTAATCGTATAAAGTTGATGATTCTTGTACGAGTATTTCTGCAGGTTGTAATCGATTCAGCTCAGCATTGAGTTGAGTGCCTTCATTTAATTCAAGCAAGTGAAAACGACCTGAACTTAAATCAACCCAGGCTAACCCGGTTTTTTGTTTGTGTTGATGGATGGCCAACAGCAGATTGTCTTTTCTTGCATCCAGCAGCGCCTCATCGGTGACCGTACCTGGAGTGATAATTCGAGTAACCTGACGTTCTACTGGGCCTTTGCTGGTTGCTGGATCACCTATTTGTTCGCAAATCGCAACAGACTCTCCTTTTTTTAGCAGGCGAGCCAGATAGTTCTCTACGGCATGATAGGGAAGTCCTGCCATGGGGATGGGCTTGTTCTCTGATTGACCTCTATGCGTCAAGGTTAAGTCCAGTAATTGAGCCGCTCTTTTCGCATCATCAAAAAATAACTCATAGAAATCACCCATGCGATAAAACAACAACATGTCCGGGTAGTCTGATTTTATACGTAAATACTGCTGCATCATTGGGGTGTGAGTGGTCGTCATAAGATCGTGTCAAAATAAAAGTTGCCGCGATTTTAACAAAACTGGGTTTGTAAGTCAGTAAAGAGAGCTATTGCGTTTAAAATTTACATTATGTGTTTGATTTAAAATTTTATTTTATGTGGATTGATGATAAGTCCTTCACTTCATGAGAATATTTGCTAGAATTAAAATGATTTTATATAAAATCTAAATTAAATAGGGAGAATGGTTATGAATCGTTTAGCTATGATAGCTGCAACTGGATTTTTGGCAGTACTGTTAACTGCTTGTGGTGATAATGGTGCTTCAAAGCCAGCAGATGATAAAACTGACACCACTGTTCAGCAAACACAACCCACTGATGATGCAGGAAAAACTGATGCAGGAACCGCTCAGCCATCTACAGACGGTCAAAGCCATTAAGATTTCATTACTTTGATTTATCTAGCTTAAGAAAACCCCATAAGAACGAATTATGGGGTTTTTTCTTTTAGAGGATCTATTTCTGTGACCCATTTTACCTTACTCATTAAAGAGCTTGCGTTTCAATTGCAAAATACCCGTCAACAACTGGTTACGGCAGAATCTTGTACTGGTGGATTAATTTCTGCTTATCTTACTGAAGTTCCTGGAAGTTCAGCCTGGTTTGAGCGTGGTTTTGTAACCTACAGTAATTTAGCGAAACAAGAGATGCTTTCTGTTCCTGAGGAATTATTGCGGCAATTTGGAGCTGTAAGTGAAGAAGTTGCTTTGGCAATGGCGACAGGAGCACTTCAACACAGCGCAGGGCATATTGCTGTCTCTGTTACGGGCATTGCAGGGCCTGATGGTGGAAGTATTGACAAGCCTGTTGGAACTGTTTGTTTTGGTTGGGCGGTCCGAGATACCCAACATCAAACATTGAGAAAACAGTTTAATGGAACCCGTCAGGAAATTCGTGTGGCTGCATGTGAAGTGGCTTTACGAGGAGTTCTTTCTCTTATTCGTCCTTAAAAGAACACGTATCAGACTGTTCAGAGAGAAAGACGAGATGAATCAGTTTGCTGGTAGCGTATATCTGTGTGATAATTTTGTCCTTGCAACTACTACTTGGAATCATTATGGAAGAGAATAAGCAAAAAGCATTATCAGCAGCGTTGTCGCAAATTGAGCGCCAATTTGGTAAAGGCTCCGTAATGCGTATGGGGGATAGTACTGTCTCTCGTGATATAGAAGCAGTTTCTACAGGATCATTAGGTCTGGATATTGCTTTAGGTATAGGTGGTTTACCTAAAGGGCGTATCGTTGAGATTTATGGTCCAGAATCCTCAGGTAAAACGACTTTAACTCTTCAGGTTATCGCAGAATGCCAAAAAATGGGTGGAACGGCTGCATTTATTGACGCAGAACATGCACTAGATCCCAGCTATGCACAAAAATTAGGTGTTAATGTTGATGATTTATTAGTTTCTCAACCAGATACTGGAGAACAGGCACTGGAAATTACTGACATGCTGGTTCGTTCTGCTGCAGTGGATGTTGTCAT
>NZ_CALMPD010000081.1 GCF_937871865.1 uncultured Legionella sp. | reverse complement strand
CGCCTCCCACAATTAATTTAATTCAGAGGCGACAACTTTCCTGAAATTGGGGGGTTCATCCCCTTCTTGTTTCATCTCATTCAATGACGATTTAAAAAGAGTTATAGAACGAGCCAGCCCTTTTTCACTTCCCACTTTAAGCGCAACTCCTCCTGATACTGCAGATGCAGCAACTACACCAGCACCAAGCGCGGCGGCTGTACCCAGGCTCAATCCTGTGGCTCCTGCAACAGCCAATAACAAACTAGTTCCACCACTGGGAATTGCCGCCAAAACACCCGCGACAATTAAAGCCGCACAGGCAAAAGTAATTAAACTGGCACCCAACGCTTGCCAGACAGGAGATGAGCTTCCTGAAACATGATGAGACAAGCTCGCCAAGCGCCGTGTGCTTTCTCTAAACTCCGGGCTATTTGTCTTATCATGATTATTAGTAAGATAAATACAATGAGGAAGTATCGCATTCAGTTCATCAAAGCTTTGAGCATTAGGATTATCAATTAAACCAATGTTTTTTATTCTCGATAATAAATCAAGAGCGCTGATATAGAACTGTTGTTTTTTTGGATTTCCAGAAATAGTTCCCTCAAAATTATTCAGACTCTCTTCAAATGCATTAAGGTTTTGCTCATAAACTTTCTTGGTTTCTTTAGACGGCCTGTTAAGAAAATCAATAGAGTCTACCTTATTTTTTTTATTGCTATTGGCGCTCTTTCTGTAAAACTGCTCAGAAGCGGCATCGGAAAATGCCGTCGTGTTGCCAAAAAAATTATTGCCCATAGATTCTGTTTTCATTCCTGGTGATCCATGAATGTGATGGGTAGTTATTTCAGCAGCATTACCTCCCGAAGCTCTCATTGCGTCAATACACGCAGGGTCTTTACCCAGTGCAAGATATCGCTTATGCATCCAGGACTGGGTTGCTTTTTCAACGGTCGTGCCCGTTCTATCCTGGCCACTGGCACATTGGACAATGCTTATTGTTGATTCAGTATCAGCGGCAGCTAAAACGATTTTACTGGCCTGCTCAAGCCTGTCTTTTCTCTGAAGAGGGAATAAACCTGATGGTCTCTTCCCTGCAGCAAATTGAAGATGAGGAGCAACATCCATTACTCTGAATGTACCCTCCAGATTTGTTGGGACATAACTAATTTCATCACCATGCCCAATATCCCTGGTTGCCTTGTAAAGACTATCTATCATCTTGATTTGATTCTCCAATGGAGAATAAGTATTGAGACAGGTAATATGCAATTTGGGACTTGGCATACCTGTTCGCTTGGCGGCCGCCATCCGTATCTGTTCCAGATTCTCTGAAGTATGTTCATTAACTCGCATACTATTTTCTCCCGAGCCAACGTACACAGGTACACCGGATCTCGCGAGCCATAAGGTATTTTCTTTTTCCGCATGAATTTGGCTTAAGTCAGTATCTGGCAGTTCGTCAAGCGGGATCAATTCATTTTTGACAATAAACGCATTTTTCGCACCAACCAAGTGAGTTTTCCGGGCTTGGGCAGAAAGGGTGGTTGTATCTTCATCCATAAGCGCAACAAATAAGGAGTCGGCTTCCTGAATCGCACTGCTTTTGGAGTTGTGGGCATTTTTTTCAACATCAAAAGGATGAATCTGAATCTTTGCCAATTCTTTTATAATGTTATGTTGCTTCGGCGTTTTTTCTGTAACAGGATATTGTGTTTCTCGTTGAAAAATACCAGCAGACTCATCGTAAGTCAGAGTAACCATAGCTCTTGATGGATTATCAAGCAAGCTGGATAAATTACGATAATGGAATAATAAGTGCTCTGCATCTTCTTTGCTGTAACAACCTTGGGTTAGATTGGCTTCATGAAGCACCTTCACCACAGACGAATTAAACCGGTTTTCTATTTTTTCTATTTGCTTTAATTTTTCAGAATCACTTTTATTACTTTGTGCAACAGTAAGTATGGAGCGCGTGCACAGGTCAAAATGGACTTGAAGCAATTCACGACAAGCAGGGCCCGGCTTATGAGCACCGTATTTGTTATTTATAGCATAATCAACTGGGCGTACTCTGGAAAGACAGCGTAATAAGGCATTATTAGCCTCAATCACAGGCGCATTATGGGACATACGCTCTGCTAAAGGTAAAGAGCGTGTTGCATCTCGTACCCATTCATATTCAACGGGATTAGAATCCTGGACCTCGACAAGGCTGGATACAATACCAAATTGAGCATCGTTTGTTTCACGCAACAAATCACTCATTTGACTATATACAGTCTGGAGATCGTTCGTCGGCACAGCCATAATTGCTTCGCTTAGTGCCGTGGCATTGATTCGATATTCCTTGAAAACTCTGTCATTCTTATCCCGAGATGGATATTCACTGACATTTTTGCTATAGAACAATGAGTGCCGCATCTATTTCTCCACTAACCAATTAAGGTACTATTGCGTTACTATACCCTACAAATATTAAGAGAACCTTTTCTCTGATTGATATCTCAGAAATATATCAGCAAAAAATAGCTTCCTTGTTAAATAATATAGCACCATCCACTTGGTTTAGCCGAAGCATTGGTAAAGAAATCAAGGCTGGGATACTGAAATATCGTTCAATAACAACAGAATATTCAGCTTTTGAAACAAGCAACACCAATGCACATAAAAAGTCAATATTGACCATTTTTAGATCATGAGGTATTATTGCTCCGCTATTTAAGTTTATACTCATTTCGGAGACTTTATAAATGCGAACATCGAAGTTGTTTTTGTTATCTCTGGCATTCAGTACTAATATTTTTGCTCAGGATTTACAAATAGTTGGCACAATAACTCAGACCCTGAAAGCACCTCACACTCACTCATTGAATGCGAAACCAGAACAACAAAACATCAAATTGTTAAAACTACAATTATCTGATAATGCAATCCAGACCCTGAATAAAAGAAGCAGCGCAACCATTAACAAAACCTATACCTTGAGCTCCCCCTCACATTTGCCTAAAAGAATAGAACTTGGCATGAATGGCGTTCCGGTATTAAATCAGGGAAGTTTTGGTACCTGTGTTACTTTTGCAGCCACTGCGGCAATTGATGCAGCGTTAAATAAGGGCGATTACATCAGTCAATTATGCCAACTACAATTAGGTATGTACCTGGAAAAAAATGGCTACGCTCCAAGTGGTTGGGATGGTTCTTTTGGACGAATAGTATTAAGCCAAATGGAGCATTTCGGGATAGTGAGTAAAGAAAAGCAACAAGCTATAGGTTGTGGCGGTCTAACTGAATACCCTCAAAATGAACAACCCAGCCCCGAAACAGCAATGCCGCTGGAAAAATTCCATGAGTTAAGTGAAGATCTTAATGAAAAATCAGTTCTTTTCTCACCAATTCTGGATGTCTATCAGGCGCTGTTGTCTCGTACTGATACGAATAAAACCATTAATGACATTAAAACAGCCTTGAATGAGCAAGATAGAGTTACCTTTGCTGTTCTGTTATTAGACTTTGATTTAGGAACTATGGGGGCTGTCGGTACTCGCAATTCCAAATTTGATACCTGGGTGCTTACTCCTGAAATAGCACGTGATATTTATCTAAATCCAGATTTTGGTGGTCATGAAATGGTCATCACGGGATACGATGATAATGCAGTTGCCATTGATGATCAGGGACGTCCGCACAAAGGGCTATTTACCTTACGTAACTCATGGGGTGAGCAATACGGTGATAAAGGTGATTTCTATATGTCTTATGATTATTTCAAAGTACTGGTTGTAGAAGCACAACGAATCCGTAACCTTCCCAGTGAACATGAAGATCCGAATCCAGATACAGCTACCGCGTAATACTCAATCAACTCAGGTTGAACCTATCGACCTGAGTTGTTCTCTTAATCTTACTATTTTTCATTAATCAAATACGTTTTTAAACAGTTTTGATTAGGAATCCGCGGACTTTTAACGCCATAGAATAAACCTTTTTCCATAAAATCACAGACTTGTTCTTCACTATAAATACTAAGGCATTGAGCCAAATCAACGTTATGACAGGAGGGGAAAATCGCATCAGGAACGCCTAAAGCATGGTAATGTTCGGCTCCCCAATCGGTTAAGCTGGTAGTGTAATAAGTAATAAAATCTTTAACCTTCATATTTTTATCCAGAGTAAATAATTTCATTCCCGGGTTATTGTTATGAATACGACTGATGCCAGGGGTTGAATAATCATAAATGTCAGTACCATCCTTTAGATGAATTTTTCGAAATTCATCCATATGAGTATGTGAGGCAAGCAATGTGATTTGGCCGTAACGATGATGGTATTTATTTAATAATTGAATAAAATATTTTAAATAAGCTTTCCGCCATAAAGGCGATCCGTTGTATGCATCTCCAGGAGGAACATGCATTGCAATTAATAATTGTTTTGCCTTATTGGTTTTCAACTGATATTCGAGCCAAAAGAGCTGTGTATACGCATCTCTTTGTTGATTTGGGTATCGAGGAGCATAAAATGGTGTCTTGGTCCACTGAACCGTATTAAGAGCGAATAAGATAATGTCTTTATTCTTTGGAATCACATAGCTTGAATAATAACCATCACGACGCATATGGCTGCCTTCGATGAGTAAGCCATCACAATGGGCGCAAGCTCCATTCCAATCTGTAGCAAAATTTAAAGGGGATTTGCCATGAGTTTCAAATGGTTGATAGTTCCCAGACAAAGAGTCATTATTTCCGGTAATATAAAACATCGGTTTTAAGCCTTGGTCGGCTTTATACAACCCCTGAAATACAGTTTGTTCAAATTGCTCTTTCTTGGCGCTTACAAATAATGAATGAGTAGGGAGATCGCCCAGATAAAGAATAAAGTCCGCATCCATACTCAATTCTTTGATGCGATTAAGCGTAGTATTTAAAAATTCAGTCCCAGTATCCTGGCCATCGCCTTCAATATTGTCAGAGCCATAATGAATATCAGAAACAGTTAAAAACCTTGGTGCGGAACAAACCGGGTGAATAAGGCACAGAACCAGAAAACACACTTTAAACAGGCAATGCAATTGGATTCCTCCTTACTCAGGAATAAGAAGTGCACCAGCTTAATAAACTGGTGCATGTTTAAATTTTATAGGGCCTCTCTGATGATCCAGGTTCTTTGTGCCTGATCAGACGCAGGCGACTTTTGCATCCATAACATCATTGGTTTTCCCTGAGGAGTAAAACTTAAAGAATTAGCAGCCAAAGCAACTGCAAAAGAATATTTTTTACTGATTGCTTGTAAAGCAGACCACACCTTGTTCGCATCAGACTGATTATCATTAATAATTAATTCATTGCCCCGATAAATCACATCCACTGACTGACCTTTCAGTGCCAGCTTTACTCCTGACTCCAGGCGTCTCCATTTAGCCAGGCGGCTGCGCTGTACTTCAGCCTGGGTAGCATTCGCCTGAAGTTTAACACGGTTATGGGGCGCAAATACTCTGGCTAATGCATTAGTACCAGGGCTTTGTTTTAAGAAATAAGTGGTCAAAGCATCAAGCACAGGTCTTCCGGGGCCTGCAGACGTTCCAGGCAATCGATTAATATACATAGCAAATGCCAGAGTATGGCCATTCACAGTATACAAATAACCAGACAGACTATTCATTCCAGTCATAGTACCTGTTTTTGCTCGAACAAAACCTTGTTGCCCTGGTTCCTTAAATCGCTTTTGCAAAGTGCCATCCCGTCCAGCTATAGGTAAGGCAACGATGTATTCATAGGATAAAGAAAAACGTTGATAGAGGAATTTTAATAATTCTATAGTTTGTTCCGGAGTCACCAGATTATAACGTGATAAACCAGAACCATCGGTAAATATCGCATTTTTAAAATCAATACCGGTTTGTTGTTCCAAAAACTTCTTAACTACAGGCTGAGCTTCATTCCAGTTAAGCGGAGCCCCATGAATTTTAGCAGCCGTATGTAAATAAAGACTATCAGCATAAAGGTTATCTGATGGTTTTAAAGTATCCGCCATCAATTGAGAAATTGGTTTTGAATATTGCGTCGCTATCAATAAAGCTCCCGCCGGTGTCTTGCCTAACTGCACTTGACCATTTAATTGAATATTTGCTTTCGCTAAATCACTCTTGATCATTCCCTGCGCGTACATCAAAGGGTTTTTTATTGCCAGACGTTGCTGTACAGCCCATTGTCCCAGACCGACACAGCCACGTACTGCCAGATTATTTTCTTGATCCAGGGAAAAGCCAACCCCGCACTCTTTTTCATTGGCTTTGGTAGTGGCCTGGTTATTTAAAACAATGGCTCCTCCCCCGTCATCCACTTCAACAAGTGCAGGAGCTCCAACTTTTGCTCCAGGGTTAACCGTCACTGTCAATCGATTAGAATCGAGCATAAGAGGAGCAATCGGAGCACCATAACTGTAGGCCAAATCAGAAGTTAACCAACCCGGAGGATAAGCCGTTACCCCTGCCAGGCTGCTGTCAATGATGACATTTCCCTGAATTGCAGTAATGTTCCATTCTTTAAGTGCTCTTAATAAGGTGTTTAAATCGTCACGGGAAAAAGACGGATCGCCACTTAGACGGATGTAGAGATTTCCATGCAGAACACCTTGAGTTAACTGCCCAGCATTGGTACTGAGTTGGTTTTTGAAACGATAATCAGAACCAAGAGCCATTAAGGTGGCAGCCTCTGAAAATAACTTCATGTTACTGGCAGGAATATACAAACGGTCAGCATTACGCTTGTATAATGTCGAACCAGAGGTTAAATCGTAGACGACAATTCCAAGATTGACTTTCGGATTCAATCGGTTGATCAGTTGATCCACACCACTTTGCAAACCGGCAGCAGATGTTATCGAGCCAATTGCCCACAAGCATACGCCAGTTAACGTCCTTTTCATCAATTTAGATTCCTTAAAAATAAGAGTAAAATAAATCCCATTAAGGCAACTTCTCAATAACCTGCGATACCTCAGTGCAGTAGTAGTTTTACCGGACTTATTGAAATGCTCCCCAAAAAACCTGTAGCTAATTAATATGATGTACTATATCAGTGGCCTACGGCATCGGGCATAAAAGGTCAAAACCCCTGGTTTTCTCGATATATCAGGGGATGGAAATCCAATACTCTAATCATATCGTAAGCCCAGGCGCTCCAAAAGCCCTGCAAGAGTATCATTATCAAAAAATTTTACTTTTAACCACCCACCTTCCGCAGTATCGTTTATAATTTGTACAGGAGCGCCAACCTGCTCTGCCAAAATAGTTTGTAATCGCTCAATGTCTCTATCGCTGCGTGCATTTTTAGGACTATCCAAGTTCTGTTGTTTCAATAATTTTATCGATTGCTCCAACTGACGGACAGACCATTGTTCCTCAATAATTTGCTCAGCAAAATGTGTCTGTTGATTTGGAGTTAAACCAACAAGAACCCGAGCATGTCCCAAAGATAAAGACTTATCTCGAATCATATTTTTAACTGATTCTGTTAAAGTAAGGAGGCGTAAAATGTTAGCTATGTGGCTGCGCGACTTACCGATCAAAAGCGCAATTTCATCTTGATGGTAATGAAATTCATCGATTAAACGTCGATACCCGGTTGCCTCTTCAATAAGATTCAAATCCTGACGCTGAATGTTCTCAATGAGAGTAAGCGCGCACGCTTGTTTATCAGTGTATTCGCCAAGAAGGCATGGAACCTCTTGTAAGCCGGCTATTCTTGCAGCTCGCCAACGACGCTCCCCTGCAATAATTTCATAACGATTTTTGGCAATGGAACGGACAACCAAAGGTTCAATCAAACCTTGAGACGCAATGGACTGTGCTAACTCATGCAACGTATCTGCATTAAAATCCTGTCTGGGTTGATATTGGCCAGCATGTAATTGCTCTATAGGCAAATAAATAAACTCGGTATGCATGAAAAAGTCACGAGAAGATGGGGTTTATAATTGTTTCACAATCCAGATGATAATGACAGCCAGGAATGTTATACCAAGCCCTACCCTCGCGTCTGGTGCGCGTGCCATGGACACACCACCACGGCACGTAAGATTTTAAGGATACAATCACATAGGAACAGCTTGCTGATGTTCCAACTGATGTTCCGTCTTGTTCTCTGCTTTGCCTTCTGAGAGGTTAGAGAAGAATCTGATTTTAGGATTATATGGTTCAGATTTAACAGGACCTCTCATCTCTGCAGCAAGTTCAGGGTTAGAGGATAATAATTGTTTGCTCTGCTTTATCATATAAGAATCATTAGAGCGTTCTATCATGTTAAGATAATGTGCCGCTGTTTTCAGATCCGCAGGAAAGCCTGATTTCACTAATAATTCCGCCATAGACAACATAGCATTGGTACAACCACCACCAGCAGCCTGTCGCATCATATTCTTATACTGTGGGGAGGTTGGTGAATAGATTTGAGCAAAACGGAATAAATCCATAGGATTTTTCTCAGCCAATATTTTCATCTCGGGCAGACGACTAAAAACTTCCTGCTTTAAAACAGGATCTTCGGGTTTATTCTGCAATTCTTTTACTAAAGATGCGAATTCACTACTTAAATTGGTATCTGCCATACATCAACCTTTAACGATAATAAAAGTTAGTCACAGGATAAATGCTCAAAATTAAGGCATCATTAAGCAACAAGTTCTTTACACTTTTTTTACACTTTATTACATCAGATATATGTTCATAACAAAAACAAAGGCAACAAACAGAAGACAGTGAAACAAATAATAGACTCGTTTTTCAAAATTTCCATTAATTATCAAAAAAAGAAAAAAAAGAGCAACAAGGTGAGCCCTCTAAAAACCAAAGAAGTCTCTATAAACTGCAGCGTGCATTAGCACATCGCTGAGGAATCCTGGCATATTTGTGCACAACCAACAGGGGGGTATTATATTGAAAATACTGGCTTCAATTGTGTCGTTCCCTCGCATGGGGAATCCATTGACAAAGTTAGGAAGTAACTTGAAAAATGGTTTCTCACCTGCGCGGGAACGCATAATAAAGATCATAATGAAATAATAAGGAACACTGCGGAAAATATAAAAAAATGCCAGCATCACTCAAAGTACACAATAATGCAGGAATCAAACCAGATGACTAAACTTTGTCATAATAACCCCAGCCGATATGAAAAAGCATGTGTCCCAGAATTGCGGCAACTAACCCATATTGCCAAAATAAAAAACCAAAAAGTAATGACTGAAACAGGCTAAGCAGTACAAAAGAATACAAAAAGCGACGGCTTGAAATACATCCAGCAGCAACATAGGCAGGAATCTGCCCTATGACGAACAACAAACCACTCACAAAGATTGATAAGACTATGATGGTATTATTGATCTGTTTTGCAAACATCAACGCAAAAAAAACCACTACATTCAATAAGCCCCAGCGGACTATAACCTCTTCAACCACACCACCGTATAAAACACAACCATCAAGCCCTATAGCTGATCGCATTTTTTTCATGGCGAGAAAACTTTGCTCATCAAGAATAGAAGCAACTACACCGTAATAAAACAGGCAAAAAATAATTAAGCCACCGAACGCATATAAAAAGGTAGGTAATAAAATAGACTGAATTGATGAGATATTTGCTTTGCCTGCTAGAATAGCCTCCAGAACAGGGGCATTCAAACCCGTGCGAGTAGATAATACCGCCCCGGCAAAGCTCATTACAAAAACCATAATTAAGGTTTGGACTACTGCAAAGCGACTAAATCTCTTTTTTAATACGTCAGAGTTTTGAGGTAATAAAAAATAGATTAATCTGGATATTGCAATAACAACACCAGGAATGCACAAGCAAAATAAAAC
>NZ_CALMPD010000080.1 GCF_937871865.1 uncultured Legionella sp. | reverse complement strand
GCTACCAGGGACTACTCGCCCTAGCCTTCGGCTATCCATGGCTCGCAGCGATCGAGGGTAAATCTCTTCTGGCAATCCCGTAACAGAGAGAGGAGCACCGTTCCCTGTATTCGGGCCAACATAAGAGAAACTTCCTCCTAGATAAATAAGGTTATTTACGGCATCAAAAGCAACAGCAGCTACTGTACCATTAGTAATATAAGGACTGGTCAAAGTCAGGGTCACACCAAGCGTGTTAGTATTACTGCCTGCAATTGATACAGGGGTTGGCGGATAGAACTGAGCATTGGTAGTAAAATACAAAGAGCAGCTGCTCTCAGGAGCCAGTGCGGTGCACTGTGAAGCATCCTGCAAGACATTGGCGGCCAGCCCGGAAGGCAGGGTTGCCATCACATCATAGGCCATTGTTGAACCATTATTAGTGACCATCAAAGACCCCGTTGTATTGGGCTGTAATAACAGTGAAGAACCATTGACTGAAATGGGGATAATATCCTTGCTCGAACTAAAGCTCACAGAGCAATCGTTATGAATCGCGCCAGTGGTATAAATACTGCCACTCCAACTCCCTTGAGGACAGCTACCACTAACCAAGTGTGATAAGGTATAACCTGTATTAGCCGTCACGACAAAGCTCTGCAGCGCACCATCACTGACCGTTTGTGGAGTATCGGGGCTAATATTTTCATGGCCATCACCAGAGGGTGTCACGCGGAACGTCTGGTGTGATGATGTTGAACGAAGCTGAACCATCGCTGCAGCCGTATTATTAACAGCAAACAGGCAGTAACCATTGGAATGAGGTATACATCCTGAGGGTTGATAACCGGTTAAAACCTTAATCCCTGCGGCAGGATAAAAATTATTGGCGGTACTTAGAATATGCAAAGTATCAGAAGAAACTCGATAGTTTTGACAGGATAAAGCCCCCTTTCCATTCAGGCACAAAACAATATCAGCAGCAGCTGTCCCGCCCGACTCAGTAATGGAAAACAAAAGCCCTGGAGCCGCGTAGCCCAAAGTACAAAAACAATAAATACTAGCTATTAACCGCTTGATTATTTGTTTTATCATGAAGGGCTCTCTAAACAGTAATTAAATAAATACAGTGCGTAAGCATTTGCATAGACAGAACCTGCAGAGGTTCAGAAGTAATATATTTATTAATTCATAAAGTCAGGTTACTACTAATGTTAAATAAATCAATTAATTTTTGGCGTAATTACACAACTTACAAAAATATCAAAATGGCTGTACGCTCATCGTGTATGCCTACGTAACATGACGACTAGTTGTAATGGAACGATTCACTTTAACTGTTCTTCAATGAGCCTTAAGCATCCATGATAAAAATGAGTATCGAGATGACATAATTCGAATTGCTGAGGTAATAAATCTTTATCAATCGCTTTGAAACCAATTTTTTCATAAAAACGTCGCGCAGCATGTAATTGTTCCACGGTACCAAGAAACAACTCATCAAAACCATGCTTCAATGCACTCTTTATCAGAGTTTGAAACAACAATTGTGCAATACCCACCCCTCTATATTCGGGAATAAGAAAGAATTTTTTCACCTCTCCTTGTCGCTCGTTTATTTTTCTTAACCCTATACTGCCAATAATTGTGCCTTGCTCATCAACCGCATACCAGAAATTACAGGTATTATGATAATAAAAACCTTCTTCAGCTCTAAGAACGGAAGCATTAATGTCCGGAGTAATAGGGATATTAAACTCATCAATCTGAATCTGCTCTATCATATGAACTATCTGTTTGCGTAAAGTACGCGAGGTAGACAATCTGAGAATTTTTACTTGTTCACGAAGAAGCCTGCTTTTCTCCAGGGCTGAAGCATATTTACCGAGGGCAACAATCAAATCTTCTGTTTCTTCTGATGTCAGAAAATGGAAGGCCCGTTTGATTTTAATATTAGAATACTCATCAATATAACGCACTTTCTCTTTCCCCTTCTCAGTAATTTGGAGAAATCGTTCACGTTTATCCCGCCCTTCCTTTACAGTGATCAATCCATCCTTAACCAAAGAGGATACTATGCGGGATAATGTTGGCATTGAAATTAATAGTAATTGACCTAATTTTGAAATGGTAAGGTCAGGTTCTTTATTAATCTCAATTAATGTATGCCAATAAGAGGGTTGTTCTTTGGCATCCACTTTATTCAACTGCAACATTCCTAACTCTCGTATTAATTTACGAGAATGATGTCTTAACAGATCAATTGAATCGCTCATGTCAATAACTCTCCATTATAAAATTAATTTCATTTATTTGTTATTTTAATAAAATTATTATATAAAAAATAGACTAAAACCTTACACATGATCAATTAACTTGCAAATCAAGGTTGAATTAGATAAAATAATTTCACATTTAATGTATTTTTAATAATTCGTAGGTACTAAGATATTCCATCTAAATGTGTTGTTCAAAAGATACTGCATTAAGTTAAGGATTTTGAGCATGATCCTGAAGAGCTAGCGACGAAGAATCTCCAGGGATTCAGGAGAGCCATCGCTATGCTCTGGATGACGTATAGATTTTAGTATGAAATATCAACAGACCTGATTATGATAGTACCCAAAGCAATGACTTGCCAGGAGCTTCTATGAACCATTTAGATCAATTCGCCACACTTCTGCCTCTCATCGCTTTGGTTTTTATTTCACTCATAAGCCCCGGACCTGATTTCGCTATTACAGTAAAAAACAGCCTCGTTTATTCAAGGCGAAGTGGTTTGTTAACGGCCTTGGGTATTGCTCTGGGCAGCCTTATCCATATTAGCTATACCTTATTAGGGCTGGGACTGTTACTAATAAAAATCCCGATTTTAATGCAAGTAATACAATACATCGGCGCGGGATATTTGTTTTATATTGGTTATAAAAATGTGTTAGCCAAAGCGAATACAGACAAGATAGGGACTTATGATAACAGTGCCGATCTCAGCCCCATGCAAGCATTCTCATTAGGGTTCATAACTAATCTATTTAATCCCAAAGCCATGTTGTTTTTCATTAGTTTATTTTCAGTACTGATGCCAAAAGATATTTCTGATTTCAATAAACTCTCACTGGCAGTTATCCTTTTTTTTGAGACCCTACTCTGGTTTTCCTTTGTAGCATACAGCCTTTCAGGCAAAAGAACCCGAGCCAAATTTCAAAAAATAAGTCATTGGATAGAGCGTGTTACTGGTATAATCTTGATTATTCTGGCGTTAAAACTATTTTTTAGCCAATTAGCAACTTAGGGTTGAAAAATACCTCTCCATCCCTATGTTGCCCATCAGTTTGAGCTTCTTCAATAGAATAAAATGCCTTTCTCAAAGCTCGTTATAGATAGCTTCTGAACGCTCTATATCCTCATGCTCTTCCTGAAAACCAAATTTGGTATCGTCATAGAACATTACTTCACCAGTAGAAATATCATGATTACCTCCAATAATTCCACACTCCCCTCGCTCAATGAGTTCTTTTAAAATGGGACTGCGCTCCATAACAGCATGAACCATTCGTTGCACATTAATAGTAGTAACTTTTTCCACAAACTCTTCATTACTCGACGTTCGATTTTCAACTACCGTTTTTTCAGCAT
Organism: uncultured Legionella sp.; assembly: GCF_937871865.1. GTDB lineage: Bacteria > Pseudomonadota > Gammaproteobacteria > Legionellales > Legionellaceae > Legionella. The sequence goes on along the minus strand of NZ_CALMPD010000080.1, from coordinate 6,155 downwards.
TAACAGCAGTGAGGATTTTGCTTAATAAAGCAGTCAGATTACCCATTTCTACATGATCGCAAGCACCTTTTATTGCTCCGCATTTTGAGTGTCCGAGAACAACTATTATTTTAGCTCCAGCTACCTTACACGCGAATTCCATACTGCCCAGAATATCTTCATTAATAATAGTGCCAGCAATACGTGCACTAAACACGTCCCCCAAGCCCTGATCGAAAATTAATTCGACGGAAGTTCGAGAATCAATACAACTTAAAATAATTGCAAAAGGGTGTTGCCCGTCAGAAGTTTCATTTGCTTGTTGCAGCAAGTTTCGATTAATTTTTAAGTTGTTGACAAATCGTTTGTTACCCTCTTGCAATAAATGCAAGGCTATTGTTGGTGTAATAGCTTCTTGCATTGATTTAGTTAAAGTTTTCATAGATTCCCCTTTATACTCAATAAGTCTGGTAAAACTGCTAATGCCGATGTACCGTGCTTATCCGCGGCTCACCGAGATTTTAGGCTGAAATGTCAACAGCCCCCCTAATCAAGTCCATTTTAAAACAATAGGTTATATTATCAAAATAGCAAAATTATGCGATCAAATAAGTGTTTTAAATAAATTGTAACTTAAGATAGTAAGCTCATTTATTTAACCACAAACCACGCCCAAATCCTTACAATAAGATAGTAAAAATATCAAACAATATAAATTCAAAACTCGCTTTAAAGATATTCGCCAATATGATTAAATAGCTCCCATCAATATGCCACGATTAATACTTTAGGAGTCATGATTTTGATTTATGAAATATATTCATTCGATTTTGATGGAGCACTAGCTAATCTCCAATATTTAGCCAGTAAAGATAAAGATATAATCGCAGCAAATATAGATTTGCTTGACCAAATCAAATCATACATTCACCACTCCGCATCGCAGCAGCCCTCATCGTCATCTGCATTCCACAAAAAACCTAAAGTCATAGTCTTTGTTGGCTCGAACAGACAGGGTTTAATTGATGACTTTGGTAATTCTACCGCCGATGGTCGTGGCTCTTGTTACCCAGCGATCATACAAGTTAGCAAGTATCTGGATGCAAAACTTGATGATATGTTACTTGGTGATATCTTTAATAATATGGCTGATGGTACTTGTTTCAAGCAAGCAATGAAACTTATCAATAAGAAAAACAATAAAGACTACGTTTTATCTACATTACCTAACGGAACTTTTTTTCCTGACTGGCTTCATGACGACACTAAACTTACCCTTATTTATGCCCAAATACATAAAATGTCGCAGGAACATCCAAATGATACCCTTAACTATAATTTCCTAGATGATCGTGATGATTTACTTCTAAACTTGCATGACTACTTTCTTAAATATCCCGAAATGATTCCCCATAATGTCACATTAAATTTAAAAAAATACAAAGGGCCGATAGATAGAGAGGGTAATAAAATAGATCCACTGGTCACAGAATATGAACCGATAAAAGGCACCAGACCTTATGCAGACCAGGATTATAGGCAAACTATTAAAACTATTTCTGCAGTCACTATAGAGCAGATGACGGCACAAGATAATGATTTAATCGCAGCCAAGGCAACCCAACCGATTAGAACTTATGCAGAAGCCCAGCAGTATAAATTTAATATGACATCAATAAAGTGTGTCCAATATTACAAGCCCGGGATGCTTCCTGTGAATCCACCTGAATTACCTGCCCAGCATAAAGGATTTAGTTTTTTTGTAAAAAAAGCATTCTCCAATAGTAATCTATCAGTTTTAAGTGCCACTTCACATACAGATAGCCTAAGCTCAAGGCCATCATCAAGTACAATAATTCCCCCAACACCTACCTCCAGCTGGATATCAGGCACACCCCCAATATCACGCCCAAATCTCAGACCACGATTTACCTTAGAGCCGACTTCAGCAACATCCAGTTTTGATTCAGTTCAAGATGTTTCATCAGATACTCTGGAAGGAGATGAATTTGATTTTCCTCTGGAGACATTAACCCCATCCATAGACACAGAAAAAAAAGAAGAGCTTCCGAAACAAACAACGCAATTATCTATGCAGTGGCAATCTGCTCAAAATCCAAGAGATACCCAGCGAATGTTTCCAATTCAAAGAACTCAATCTACAACGGTTGTAAATGAACAAAAAGAAAAAGACGATGAAGATCCAGTTGAAACGCCTAACAGCCTTGGCTCCAATTTAAGCTAAAGTAGTTTTGGTCGTAAAAAATATAAAAAATGCGCCATAAAATGGCGCATTAATATTTTAATTGCAATTCCCGTTCATGACACAATTCTTCAGATCGGTAGCGAATTTAAAGTTGTTATTTTGATCGTAAGTCGCTTCCCAGTTGAAAACGCCACCAATAGCCCCATAAGCCTTGGGTGGAACATAGGTATCGCAACTTGTGCTGCTTTTTGTTGCCGTTTTCAAACATTGAATCGCTCGTTTTATGATAACGGTAGACTTAGCTGGTGAACCATCACTGTTTCCACTAGCATCAGGAGCGGGATAGCCTAATACAATTTGCTCAGGTTTGAGATAACTAATATACGGTTGAAAACCTGTTACTCGATTATCAATCATTGATGGCCAATTTGCTAATAGATCAGTAGCCATTGCAACACTGAAATCAGGAGTAGTTGGCATATCAGCATAACACACTAAATCAATACCAAAAGCACACCCTGTATTATAAAGCTGAATGCCAACCCAGGCTAACGAATCATGGGTTTGCATAATCAGAGATGCATAATTACCCCACGTTTGATCAAAGCCACTGGTAGCCGAAATATTAGCGACCTGAGGTGTCAGGGTAATTAACAGATTAGGATGTTGCTGATGCATGGCATTAATAATATTGGCTAATACAGCAATATCTCCCTGAGGTTGAGAGAAACTGCCACCAGCATTAATGCCGTGCTCAATATCAATATCAAAACCATCAAAACCATATTGGGCAATTAACCCATTTAACGAATTGATGAAGGTTTGTTGAAACGCTGCAGGAGATGCTGCCGCAGATAATACCTGATGAAAATCTACTGAGGTATTTGCAATACTGCTCGATGCACCACCCAATGAAAGTATTACTTTAATACCTGCATTATGCAGAGAATCAATGTATGCTTTAGTCACTGTATCAAATGCTGGAACAATCACGCCAGGAGTTGTCGTACTGAACACTCCAAACGCCACCATCACATGAGTATAACCCGCAGTTGCTAAAGATTGCGCCGCAGGCGGAGTTTTCCATCCAGGAACATAAGTAATAATCCGTCCTTGTGCAGCAATTGTTGGAGTAAAAGTAATAGTTTCCACAGCATTTGCTGTAGCGGTTAAGGGCTGAGGAGAAAAGCTGGCAGTATAACCCGCAATATTATCAGCAGAAACTGTATATATAACCCCTTCTGTTAAAGGAATCACGGCAGATCCCGAGCCATTACTTAAAGTAATATTCTGTGATACAGGAGCTGAATTATCATTAGGTGTCAGAGTAATCTTTAATGAAGTTAAGGTTCCTGGTGCTCCTTGCACATTAAACGTTGCTGTAGATTCCGCTATACGTTCACAATGATAGGTTAAATTTGCTACTGGGGCCGTATTAGCATTTGCAACAACAGAGGGCGGCACGAATAATGGTGCACATTTAACGTTATTATAATTGATGTTTGCAGTTGCCAGACTGTACGTATCACCAGCTTTTAATGCGGTCACTGTAGCGGTACTATCCCAGGCAACACTCTTGGACGTTGTAGAACCAGTTGAGTTCTGGGTCAATACGACTGTAGGACTAGTGGCATATCCAGCCAGCTCAGCAGGCAATGCTTGAAGTTTAATGCTAATTTTTCCTGTATTTTGCACCGCGGTGTATGTGACCGTTGATGTCACCGTTTGATTTTCTAATACCTGCACATTTTGGGGTGCTGCAACACCCTGGAAAATAGTCCCTGCGGTATCAGTAATCTGTTCAGGTGAAATCGTATAAGTTCCTGTTGCCAACCCATTTAAATTTAATGTAGCCCCCCATCCCAATTGTACATCCTGGATGGATTGTCCATTCATCATAACATGAACGAGCGCATAATTTTGATTCACATTAGCAGGTTTTGCAGTACTGTTTTTTAAACTAATAGTACCAGTACCCGCTCCAGAGTTAGAGCTTAGATAAACTTTGGCACTGCCCTCCACATGCTCGTCAGATGGAAGACCGTAGATTAACTGAATAGACTTACCGACAGGAAGCATGGTGGTAGAGCCTTCCCAGGTAGGAAAATGCAAATTTAAAGTAGCCAAAAAATTAGTGCCAGATGGCTGGGAACTAATACTCAAATTATTGTCTGGATACGGGAGCGGATCAAAGTCTCCCCAGAATGCGGTGTTTACACTACTAAGACTATTAAAAGTAACTGAAGCATTTTGAAAATCGACGGGTTGGCTACAATTGTTAGTTAGCCTAAGGGTCACCTCCTTCCAATGTGCATCCCCCGTAGCAGAAAATTGGCTGGCAATGCATGCAGTTGGCAGAGCAACAGGTAGTGACGCATAACAATCAGTTGCTATTAATAACGACGCTGAAACAGAACAGGCACTTAGGCCTAATAACAGTTTTTTCATAAGTAAACTCCTTTTTTTGATGAAATCCTGGATATTAAGAGTGCCGAAACAATGAATTGGTTCGGCGAAATTTTTAAGTATAGAAGACAATATATTTTTCGCGAGATTTTTTGCGCAGCAGATGTTGGGTTATTCTCGGAATAGCGTAGATTACAACTGGAATTAGAACGATGGTTTATGTATAGAGCCAGACAGTATTATCTGGCTTATAAAAATAATTGATTATTCGCTTGCTTCGCTCGCTAAAACAACCTCTTGCGCTTTAAAGCCTTTGGGTCCTTTATCAAGCACAAAAGTTACAGGATCATTTTCATGGAGTGTTTTAAATCCAACACCTTGAATGTCTTTGTAATGCACAAAAATATCATCGCCTTGTTGATTAATAATAAATCCAAATCCCTTTTTTTCATTAAACCATTTAACATGGCCAGTCTCTCTTTGCGACATTAGCTATCCCCTTTGTCTTAATCTTTTTACATCATAATCGTTATTTAAATGTATTAATGTTTATTCCAACAAGCTAAAAAAAAGCGCCTTAAAATAAGCCACTCACTATTCAGCCAACTGCGCTATAATAAACAGTTTCTCTATGCACGAACTATCACGCACACTCTGATTAGCATAACAGTTTTTTGTTGATTGTTAAGGACTTTTTTCAAAAAATGTGTTTGTTTTCAGTAATTTTTTGTTTTAGGAATAAATAATGAATCATACGAAATCATCTTTTATAAAATTAGCTCTAGATTGCCAGGTTTTAAAATTTGGTGAGTTTACTTTAAAATCAGGAAGGCTTAGTCCTTACTTTTTTAATGCAGGATTATTTTATCATGGAAGCGCTTTACGCCAACTTGGTCAGTTTTACGCACAAACTCTTTTAGAGAACAATGCGGAGTTTGAGCATTTATTTGGTCCTGCGTATAAAGGTCTCCCCCTTGCCACAACTACTGCAGTAGCTCTTGATGAGGCAGGCCAAAATTGTACTGTAACGTTTAATCGTAAAGAAGTTAAAAAGCATGGAGAGGGCGGACAATTAATTGGCTCCCCATTAACCGGAAAAACAATAATAATTGATGATGTGATAACAGCGGGAACTGCATTTAGAGAATCCCAAACATTAATTAAAGAAAATGGCGGGATTTTAACGGGTGTTATTATCGCACTGGACAGATGCGAACGAGGGCTGACTGAACGATCCACTTTATCCGAAATAAAAGATGAAGGAATCAAAGTATATTCCATCATTAACTTATTTGATTTAATCGAATACCTGAGTAATGAAAATCAACCAGAACAGGTAAAAAAATTACAGGCATACCAAGAACTTTATGGGTGTGAACAATAATTATCAACATGAAATACGAATCACCGTAGCATCTAGCGCGGCGCTCATGGCCAATGTATTAACCAAAGTCGGATAATTGATGCTTTGGGGAAATGCTTTGCACTCACCGCCATTAAGTTAAGAAAAATACGTCATGCTCAGGATGACGGCCAAATCCTTAACTTAATGGCGGTATGCTTT
>NZ_CALMPD010000079.1 GCF_937871865.1 uncultured Legionella sp. | reverse complement strand
GCCTCCCACAATTAATTTAATTCAGAGGCGACAACTTTCCTGAAATTGGGGGCTACTAGGTCTAATACATTCCAATGATAAAAAATCATGAGAAAAAAGTTTGAGTTTTTTAAATCACCTACTGGTGCAGAATTGAACCGTCAACTACATATCATATGGCTCGGGAGCACCCTTAGAGATTGGCATGTGGAAAGGATCAAAATTTGGGAAGCAATGAATCCCACGTATAAGGTTAATTTGTGGGTGGATTCTGCGCACAAAGTTGCAATAGAAGAGCAAATTTTAGGCTCTTCAATAGTTGTTCATGATATTTCATCAGTTAAGCTCTCTGAGAATTTATCAGATTGGATAAAGGCATTAGTTCAGGTCAGAGAAGATTACATTCCTAATTATGCAGCCTTGTCTGATGTATTTCGATTTAGTATTTTGAATGATATCGGAGGTTGGTATGTTGATACAGATATTGAACCATTTAGCATCGATACAATTTCTGTACATAAACAGTTGAACTTTCATGTGCACGCTCAAAGGATCGAAGATCATGAAGCTTCATTGAGCCCAGCCGTTATTGCATCTATACCTGGTTCAATTTTGACACAACAAGCATTGAGTTTCTTAGAATTACTTGCTTTAGAATGCAATACTGAGAAATATAATCAAATGATCTCAAGTCGAGATGCATTCACACGAATGATGGCTACACATATGACGACGGGTTTCGCAATTAGGGCTGCTTTAGGTAAAATTTTAGTAAATGATCTAGCCATTTTAGAGGTTTTCAATTCGAGAGATCGCTTTATAAACGATACAGAATTATTTGATCTGTTATCCTCTTATCATCTATCTAATTTTGAGCAATCCTGGATCTTAACTCGATCGGATATTCCCAGTACACATCACGCTATTTCAGGAGTAACGATTGACGAGCGCTATAGGGATTCACTGAGTCGCAAAGCAGTATTACGACAGCCATTTTTGGACGACATATCGGCAACTGTGCAAAGAGCTTATAGAAATCTAACTGTTACGGAAGTGTCACTAAAAGGTGAGTCTGCTCTCTCGGCAGTGTTAACTTAACTTTTGGTCTAGACTGTATTTTATTTTC
>NZ_CALMPD010000078.1 GCF_937871865.1 uncultured Legionella sp. | reverse complement strand
ACAAAGATCAGCAGAACAAAGATCAGCAGAACAAAGATCAGCAGAACAAAGATCAACAGAACAAAGATCAACAGAACAAAGATCAGCAAGATAAAAGCAAACAGACTGATAAACAACAGGAAGATGAAGCTCAATCAGCAGCAGAACAAGAGAAACAGCAGGCAAAGGAACAGTGGTTGCGTTTGATTCCAGATGATCCGGGTGGGTTACTCAGAGAAAAGTTTTTACGCGATCATTTACGAAGAGAACGTGGGTGGTATCAATGAAAAAAATAATTATATGTGTATTCCTTTCTATCTATTCAATAATTGCTTTGGCTGAAATTCAAGTTCAGATTGAACCCGGGCAGGTGGCTATGGGGGAGACGTTTAAATTAATTCTCACTGATGATAATCCACAAAATGGGGGTGTTCCTGATCTGAGTGCATTGCAAAAAGAATTTGCTATTGTTGGTACGGAACGTCATGTAAATTATGTGGTCATTAATGGCCAGGCTCAATCGGCCAGTCAATGGATTATTTCATTACAAGCATTAAAATCTGGTATATTAACGATCCCTGCCATTAAGTTTGGCTTAGAACAGAGTAATCCTATTACCATCAATGTTGATGCTGCTTCAAAGGCTTCGAATGCTCGAGGCACTTCGGCACAGCAACAGGATATTATGTTAACGGCTGCTGCAGATGAGAAAAAACCTTATATCAATCAGCAGGTTATTTATACAGTTAAATTGTTCAACAGCAAACGATTACTCGATGTTGAGTATCAGGGGCCCAAAGTGGATAATGCGCTGATTATTCCTTTAGGTGATTCAAAGCGCTATCAGACTATTCAGAATAATACTAATTATGTTGTTGAGGAACAAAATTATGCGATCTTTCCTCAAAAAAGCGGTAGTTTAAATATCATCTCTCCAACTTTTACTGCCTTGGTTTATGATATCAATCCCCAACGAATCAAAGTTGAAGATAAAACAATTAAATTAACCGTCCAGCCCATTCCCTCAGGAACTGATGCTGCTTTATGGTTGCCTGCAAGACAGGTGAACCTGACTGAAACTTATGAAAACTCTTCGCAAACATTAAGCCAGGGAAGTACTTTAACCAGGACTGTAACGCTTGAAGCTGTTGCTATTCCTGCCCAATTGTTACCAAAGCTTAAATTTGAAGAAGGAGAGGGTTTTAGTGTGTACCCTGAAAAAGGGACAGATAAAAATCAGGTGAAACAAGGGCAGTTAAACGGAAGTACTTCATTCAAGGTGACTTATTTATTTAATAAGGCAGGGAAAGTAATTATTCCTGAATTACGCCTCCATTGGTTTAATACCGAAACAGGAACAAATGAAGTTATCTCTTTAGCGCCACGAAGTATAGATATTACCCCATCTGCAACGAGCAAAGCAGATAAAATGATACCAGACAATAAGAATGAGAACAGGGTACAACCGTTACCAAGATCGGAAGTTGACTCCTCTTTGCCAGCCGCTAACCAATGGGCGTGGCTGGTTGCTTTTTTATTGGGGCTTGCCTGGATAATTACTTTAGGACTTTGGCTATGGCAAAAACGCGGGTACCCAGGCAAAAAGCAATCACAGCGTATTCTTGATGAATTAAGTAAAGCATGTAAAGAAGGTAATCCTCACAAGACTCGTGATGCTTTATTGAAGTGGGGGAGACAGCAATGGCCTGATGCACCTCTATTGAATCTTGCTGATTTATCCAAATTAGTACGAGATGCTCAGTTGAAGAAACAAATATTTATTCTTTCACAAGTGCTCTATCAGAACGATGCTGCAAATTTGTGGCGGGGTGATGAATTATTACGAGCTGTTATTGCACTTAAACGCTCTGATTTTGGTAAAAAACAAACAGCTAATATTTTGCCTCCAATAAACCCATTTTGATTACTCAAATCCTATATCTGATTTTATGGACTCAGTTATAGCCGTTGGAGCTGAGCTACGAGCGTGAAATGTGTCGTTCCTCCGCTATCTCTGTGTCGAATTAGCGTGGCTCGACCACGCTATCCTGAGCCCTGCCCCCACGGCCATTAAGTTAAGGATTCGGCCGTCATCCTGAGCATGGCGTACTTTTCTTAACGTAATGACAATGAGCCCTCTCCGAACGCGATCCCCTGTATCCGATTGATTCCTAATTCATAAGTATTAAATATAGCCAACGGATAATAAATTGATTATAATCATTTATTTATGACGTATT
>NZ_CALMPD010000077.1 GCF_937871865.1 uncultured Legionella sp. | reverse complement strand
TGCACTACTTCATTATTATTTTTTTAAAAATAATGTCATATTCAGTGTTCCATTGGTTTGAATTGTTGGGAGTGGAGGCAATCATGATCGATTTTACTTTCTTCCTTTCTAAAAAGTCATTATTGCTGAATAACAAACCAAACTCTGCGGTTTCTTCAATCAGAGGAGAGAGTAGGAATCCTGAACGAGCCATGCTGGCAATAATACGAAACTGCCTTCTTTCTCCATTATTGAGTTCAATTGTTGCTTCCAATGATTTTGGTTTAAATAATATGGTGGCCGTATGCCCCCAAAGAGTGGAGTTTATATTGAGTTCAACGAATAAAGGGAGATTAGAATCAGGTAATAAAACCTTTTCTCCTAAAACGTGATGTTCACTTTTTAGAATCGGCATCGTTGGCTCTATTGTCATTGTGCTATTTTTTCTTAAAACTAAATAATCACGCACCAATTGAACAGGGTGGTAATGATGCAGCAACGCTGGCCAGCTGACACCATCTTCCAGTGAAGGTATACGGCCATCAATGGGTTGCACTTTAAAAATAATATTATCCGGGCTGTTTGGGCGTAAAAGATGATCTTTATTTTTATGAGCCATCTTCGAGGTGAATACGGTATAGCTTTGAAAAATCGGGCGGGGTAACCAGTTCATGTCTGAGGCAAACAAATAGCTTTGATCATAAGAATATGCATCGGTAGTACCACTCAATGCCGGAAATTGCGCCTGATCCTGCAAATAACCCATGATGGCCATATAATTTTGTTTTACCCATGTTTTATCTGCCAGACGGTTTTTTAAGCCGTACCATGATGAAGAGTAGGTTGAGATAAAATTATTAAGTAACGAAATTTTGGTATGCTGTCCATCAATGTAGCTTGTTGTATAGAGTGCAAAAATCAATACCGGAATGATTTTTTTTGAATGAAAAAGGAATGGCAGCAGTAGTGCTGCAATCAGAATAGAGGTTCCTGTAATAAAAGAATGGCCCAAATGACGGGTAAATCCTGCTTTAAATGAGAGAAAGAGAAATAAGAAAAACGCGATAAAGTAAAATAATCGGATCACCGGAAGTAGTTCTTTCTGGCGGATAATGGTAAACAAGACGAGACATGAGGCGATTAAATACAAAATAATTTCTTTGTTATCACCATCTAACGCCATTGATTCTGAAAATCCGGAGGCCATCACAATTGAATTAAAGAGGTAATGCGGTAAATAAAAAAGCGATTGTCCCGCAAGCTCCCAGAATAAGATAAGCGACACTAAGGGGGATGTCAGACAGAGCAATGCCTTGTTTCTTTGTTGATGAAGAGCAAAGAAGACAGTACATAATAGGGATAAGGCAATACCTATGATTAATAACGAGCCTTTTATCAGTGTCAGTAATCCTAGCGGTGCAAACAGAAACGCGATTAAGGGTAAGGTAAGTAAAGGATGATTGTCTTTTTTGTCATTTTGATACTCATTTTTGAAGCACAGCAGGCTGATGAGTAAAGGATAGGAAAAAAACAACGAGTCTCTTGCGTAGATCATACCAAAAAGAAGAGTGGCAAATGCGATAGACCATCTCCATTTGATTCCCCTTATGAGAAGGACTATACCCAACCAGTAGGATAAAGCCAAATAAAGACTGCCGCCTATCATCATCAAGTCTGTGGCAGGGTGATAGAATTTGGTATAAATCGCAGAATATGGTCCTAGGGTAAATATGATTTCTTTGCCAAAATTGAGCCCTTGAGCAACGGCTTGGTTTAAACCTAAAGCCCAGGAGGCATCGAGGCCTGGAGCTGGCATTTTGGGTGAGAAGGGGACGAATACCAGAATTAATATGAGCAACAAACTGAGTTTGAGTCCGATATCTATCAGTTTTTGTGGTGTGGATGCCCATTGTATCTTGTTTAATTTATTTGCTAGGTTCATCCTGAATTTCTGACTCATTTATTTGGGATATATATAGAACAATAAAATACACCACCGCGTGTCGATACACGCGGCTAGTATAGATTAGCTAGGCTAGAGGATAATACACTTGCAGCAACAAGAATACACCTATTATCAGAAGTATCAGGGAAACTGTTTTCATTCGTGTTGGATTTGCCAGAAATGATTGTCCCATTCTATTTGCTGTGCCAGCGCATAGTAATCGCAGCAAGCCACTGATTAATACGAGCCAAGAGATAAGGGTAATAAGTACAGGCCATCCCATAACCCAAATATTATGACTCACGACCATCAACAAGCCTAAAATCAAAGTAATCAGAGCTACAATGAAAAATAAGCCACGATTACCCAGGATTTCAGATGAAATGGACTTTACCTGCTCGTATCGACATAAAGTAAATAGGCTGACGATGACAAGATACCATCCGATCACTGTAGCCAGAAATAGCGTAACCATGATATATCTCCCAATAATAGTCCCTATTATAAGTATAGTACTTTTAACAGTTTATTATTGAATAATAAGGCTTTTATTTCGGCTATGCTCAATAAAAACAGAGATAAAATCCAGGCTGGTTTGGTGTTACACTATCTTATCTTTTATCACCTGGATGTTATTCATGAAGAGCTGTTTTCAAATAGTTTTTGGAATTATATTACTTTCTTTATGTACTTTTTTGCATGCAGAAAGTCCTATAACCAAGAGGATAGATCAATTTGCCAATAATAAAGTTCGTGTTTGGAAAACGATTATTTATCCTTCATCCAAACAGGTTTTACCTATGCACAGACATGAGCATGACCGAGTGCTTGTCGCCCTGACTGATGGTGTACTTAAAATAACGAATGACAAAGGGGCGGTTCATCATTTGAAATTAAAAAAGGACCAGGCCTATTATTTGACTAAAGATATGCCTGGTGAGCTTCATAATGATGAAAACGTGAGCCAGCATACGATTAAAGTCATTGTGGTCGAGCTAAATTAGAGGGCTTTCTTTATGAGCAATCCAATGAGTTTTTATCCCTTTTCTCAAGCTGATTTTGAGGTTGTTGAGTTTCATAACCAATTGCATCCGCGCATTAAGGTGGAACCTGTTTATTTTAATTCGGGTCTTAGCCCTAGGCCTGATATTTATGGCAGAGCTATTGTGCTCCATAGTTTATTTAAAGCATTGGATAATCTTCCTGAACATTATGGTTTTTTGGTTTGGGATGTTTATAGGCCAAGAGCTGTTCAAGCAAAGGTATTTAATTGGATGCGCGACGAAATCAGGAAAAAGATGCCTTCTTTGAGTGATGAGGAGAGCTTTGCTGAAACGCGCAAATACGCCTCCCTTCCTTCGCCTGTCGGGGACGAATATTGTGCACCGCATTTAAGTGGGGGAGCCATTGATTTAACGATTATTAACTTGCTATCTGGTCAGGTGCTGGAGATGGGAACACCTCTTGATGAATGTTCTGAAAGAGCGCATCTGGACTATTTTGATCAGATGGCCGAGCTAACCGTTGAGGAACAGGATATAAGGAATAATCGTCATTTACTTCGTTTGGCAATGGAGCAGGCAGGCTTTACTTCTTATCAATATGAATGGTGGCATTATGATCTCGGTACTGTATTTTGGAGCAGTGTTATGAATCAACCTACTGTTTTTGGTCCTTTATTTGGTGATAATGAGTGGCCGGTAAATAGTTAAGAGGCTAGGTTGTTGTGAGAATAATTATCTCTTGTATTACGCCGTGCTCTGAGTGGCCTGGCATATTTGTGCACAATCAACAGAGTGTATGGTATTGAACAAATTGATCTCAATTATTTCATTCCCGTGCAGACGGGAATCCATTCTTCCGACAAAGTAAGGAAGTAACTTGAGAAATGGTTTCCCGCCTGCGCGGGAATGATACAATAAAGCTCATAGTGAATTTATAAAAAACCAAATGGAGTGCGTAATAATATGTCAGAATTACTCGACGTTGTACAAATGCGGGCTACGACGTTATTTGTTTCTTCTCGTTAATATCGGGAGGGAGGAGTTTTGCCCTGGATATTGAGCAATAAGCTCCTTCGCCCGCGAACGTGCGGAAATTGTGCGCTATTCTGGTTCGCGGGAGAGGGTTGAGGAAGTTTTCAATACAGCTGATTAAGAATCTCACCCGGATTAGACTAAGTCATGTTCCGGGATACGGAGACTTGCTGAAACTTAACTTATCTTTCTTGCACTAACCTTCCGGCCTTTTAGTTTTCCATTCTGTAAATAAGATAATGCCTTATTCACCTGATTTTTGTGAATTGCAACATAGGAGTGAAATGCGGTAATGTCGATTTTACCTATAGTGCTTCCTTCTAATCCTGCGTCTTTAGTTAACGCGCCCAGAATATCACCGGGACGTATTTTATCTTTTTTACCAGAGGCCAGGCACAAAGTGACCATTTCTGGAGAGGGTATCGTGCTATTTTCTACAACAAACTCACTGCTGTTGCCAAAGGTTAATTGCTGCTTTAACTGATCTTCAATTGCCAAAATGCGTTGTGCGTCTCCCGGGGTCGTAATGCTCAACGCCAATCCTTTATTTCCTGCACGCCCGGTTCGGCCAATGCGATGGATATGTACATCCTGCTCAAAAGCAAGATCAAAATTGATAACGGCAGGCAATTCTTTAATATCTAACCCACGTGCGGCCACATCGGTGGCTACTAAAATAGAACAACTTTGATTGGCAAAACGAAGAACAGCGAGATCCCGGTCAACCTGTTCCATATCACCATTTAAGGCGACTGCACTAAAGCCATCGTGGATTAGCTGGTCAGTTACATCAGCAGTTTGTTGTTTCGTATTGCAAAAAATGATGGTAGAAGAGGGCTTGTAATGTAACAACATGGATTTTAATAAAGGATATTTACTGGATTGCTTATTTACTTCGTAGAATCGTTGTTCAATGTCAATTTCAGTATGAGGTGTTTCTATATGCACTTGTTGCGGATTGTGCATGAATTGCTTTGACAGCTCTTTTATCTCATCTGGATAGGTTGCCGAGAATAATAATGTTTGTCTTTGTTTGGGACACGCTGAAATAATCATTTTGATATCATCCAGAAATCCCATATCCAGCATTCTATCTGCTTCGTCTAAAACCAGAGTTTTAATCTTTGCCAAGTTTAATGATTCTTTATTTAAATGCTTCAGGATACGTCCTGGTGTTCCTACAATGATATGAGCACCATGCCTTAATGAGTCTAATTGGGGTTTCATGGGAATACCACCGGACAGATTAATTATTTTTACATTGGGCATCATACAGGCAAGGCGGCGTAGGGCTTGGCTTACTTGTTCGGCTAATTCTCGTGTGGGGCAGAGAATGAGTGCTTGAGCGCCAAAAAACTCTATCTTTAAATAATTTAATAAGGACAATCCAAAGGCTGCTGTTTTTCCACTGCCCGTTTTTGCCTGAGCGATAACGTCTTCATTCTTAAGCATGAGTGGCAGGCTTTGTAGCTGAATAGGAGTCATCACTTCATAATTTAGTGAAGCAATACTCTTTTGTAATTCTTCACGTAGGGGGAGTTGCGAGAAGGATACGAGGACATTTTCATTTTGTTGTTCGGTATGGTTTGCGTTCATTAGATCACTTATGATTAAAAATAACGTGTAGATTAACATTAATCCGGTCAATTTTAAATCAATTTTACTCTCTTACATACTAATAATGTGTTTAGCTGATTCTATGACTCGTCGCCATTAAGCATATGCCATCCAGAGCGTAGCGAAGGAGCTCCTGAATCCAGGGAGAGCCTTCGTCGCTCGCCCTCTGGGGGACTTATGTTTAATAGAAGCGAGCTGTATTTAACAACATAATAGATGATGATTGCATTGTTTGTGACCAACTCTGGCTCAAGTGTGGTACTTAAGCCAGATTGGCATCACTTTATTTAAATACACCATAAATTTCCATAATCCCACTTGAGGTTCGACACTGCCTAGTCTGTCTGGTTTCACCTCAGGATGAGCGATACCTAATCCAAAAAGACCTGGGCCTATAATTCCTACGTAGGGATTATGCTTTGTGTCTTCATAATCTTTAATCACAATATTCTGACGTTTTTCAAATCCTACTGCATACACTACTCTGCTGCACTCGGGTAAATAACGTGCGATATTTGGGGGGCTTGTATCGCAACGAAGCAGATTTTCAGGTAAAACACCATCGATGTGCTCTCTTGCCCAAGTGGCAGTATTTCCTTTTAATCCTGTATTATCAAAGAGTATCCAATCATCGAGTTCTATAGCATAACGGCATGGTGAGCGATAAAAGTTAATTACCTGTTTCACTCCGAGCTCAACCAGATAACGTACAATGATAATTGCAGAGTGAGAGGAGCCAAAAACACCATAAGTTTCATTGATGTTTATTACACTCGCCAATTTCTCCCTATCTATAGCGTAGTCAAAAGGTATTACTTCAACTTCTGGATAATTAAGGCTGGATGGAGAAGCTCCGGTGGCGAGAATCACATTTCGTGATTTAAATGTTTGAGAGTGGCAGCCAATAAACCATGTACGTTCCGACAAATGCATTGTCGTAACGTGCGTTCGTTGTATTTCAACTTTTTGGATCAGTTGCTCTGAAACCCATTGTAATGGTTCAACAATGTATTTCAATGTGCAGGTTTCTTCCGCCGGTAATTGGGTCAGTTCAAACTGTTCAGCGGCATTTTTATAAGAAAAAGAGGGGGAGTTCAGCAAGAAGGCATTGAACAGTCTTACTTTGGTATTGCTTGATACATTCTGCCAGTACATACCCAGATCACCCACTTGGAAATAAGGGTCAATCCATAGAATGGAATCAGGAGAAATACCATTATCCAATAATTTACCTACTGCCGCGATTCCAGCAGGCCCTGCGCCTATGATGGTCCATTGAAAAATTTTTTGATTTATTTTATTCAAATTAGCATCCATTTTCTAAAGATAAATAGGGTGATTTGTCTTTGTCAGAATAAGTTGTTCTGACCATGTTATTTATAATTTCTATGTCTTTCATTATAGTCGTTTTATTGTAAAAAACGATGTCTATCATTAGTGTAACTTTTTAATGGAGTACCTGGCTCATCATTTGTTTCGTAGTTCGTGCTCAATCAGCCACTTTTTACGGCTTAATCCGCCACCATAACCACCAAGTTCACCATTAAGATTAATAATCCTGTGGCAAGGAATTATAATAGCCAGTTGATTAGCGCCATTGGCATTGGCAACCGCCCTAAATGCGGTAGGTTTGCCTAAAACCTCGGCTTGTCTGGAATAGCTTCTGGTTTCACCATAGGGAATACGTGTCAATTCCTGCCATACATTTTTTTGAAACTCACTACCCATATAATGTACTGGTGTCTTGAATTCTTTTAACTGGCCGTCAAAATAAGCTTTAAGTTCTTTTTCGATAGAAGCAATAGGGGGAGTCGTTCCTGGGATAATAGCTGCTTTCGTTTTATTGCGTAATCGTTCTACTTCGCGCTCCAAACCTCTTCGATCGACGAATTCCAGCAGATAGAGTTCTTGCTCATCAGCAATTGCAAGCATTGGTCCAAGAGGTGAATCTATCCAGGACGTTTTCAATATGTTTGGGTGTTGGCAAATATTGCCAGGTGTTGTGCCCATGATTTTTGCAAAGGCATCTCTAAAACCACTGCCTGAGTCATATCCGGCATTGAGTTGTGCTTCTATGACTTGATGACCTTCTCTAATGTGCTTCATCGCAATACCCATCCGTCTTGCTCTGGCATAGGCTACGAAGGTCATGCCAAATCGTTTTTTGAATTGTCTGCGTGCTGTTGAGGCATCAACACTCAATGCATCAAAATCATTATCTTTCCATCTTTTTTCCGGATTTGCTTCAACTGCGGCAACAAGTTTTTGAATCAAATCAGAGACCTGTTGGGGGTGTGAGAGCGGGCGACAGCGTTTGCTGGGCCTGTAAGATGCCAGTAGTGCATCTTGTGCTGAATTGAAAAATTCACAATGCTCAAATTTGGGTTTTCGTGCAGGACAACTTGGGCGGCAAAATATTCCTGTTGTTTTTACCCCCACATAAAACACCCCCTCATAGGCAGTATTTTTCTCAAGAAGAGCTTGGTAATACTCATGGTTTCTTTCTGTAGTAAACATGTGCTTCTCTAAATCTCGCTATAGCTTTAATATTAACTATAGCGAGATTATAAAAATCAGCGACCGAAATTCAGGCATTAAATTTTAATTGAGGGCATCACTGCTTAAGCATTTGCTTGCAGACCATCCACTTCAGTATCATCATCAGTCGATGTAATTTGTCGTTTAAATAGCCATGAATAATAGAGTGCACCCAGTCCGCAACCGATGAGCCCAAGGGGTAAGGCATCAAGGTGTGTTACTAATAAGTATCCTGTAAACATAGACAGGAGAGACGAACCAAAAAGACGAACTGTACTTATAAAAGCAGCAGCCATACCCGCGTTTTCTTTAAACTCAGAAAGAGCCAGGGACATCGTTGGTGCGGCACTCACGCTGATACCTAAATTACAGATTAAAGAGAAAGACAGAGCTATCAGACTAAATCCATACATCTTGGAGCTGAGTAGCATTGCGGCTCCACCAATAATAATTAACCAGTTCCCCATAAAAATAGTGGCGGTCATGTTAAAGCGATTGCGCAGCCAAATGCCTATATAATTTCCAACGATAATATTCAATCCATTAAATATAAAGATGATTCCGAAAGTTAGTGGTGAGAAACCAAGCACATTAATGATGAGGTACGATGAATTAATTATCGTAAGCATGACCGCAGTAAAGCTGAACATCATAATCATCGACGCGGACCATATTGAGGCTTTGTTGAGTATCTCTTTATAGTCTTTAATGATCTTCCCAACGTTAAACGCCGATTTTGGCGGTGCCCAGAAAGGAGATTCAATTAAGGATTTACGTGATTGCATAAAGAGAAGGAACGCCATCCCTGTCATTATGATAAAGTTAGATTGCCAGCCAAAGTAGGTGAAAATCAAAGAGCCCAATACAGGAGCAAAAATGGGGGATGCAGAAACGATCATCGAAATATAAGACAATACTTTAGCGCGTTCGACTTCATCTTCAAAATCGCGGGATGTTGAAATGGCAACTAAATTGGAACAACACAGGGCAAATCCTTGCAATGCACGCCCTAAAATAAGAATGCCTATGTTAGGCGCAAGAGCACAGATTAAACTGCCTGCCAAGGCTAATAACAGGCTTCCTGGCAGAAGCCGCCTACGCCCAAAATGATCAATTAATGGCCCCCAAAAGAGGTGGGTTAGTCCAAAAACAAGCAAATAAATGCTCAGGGTTAATTGGCCTAGGCTATGAGTGGTCCCAAAGTAATTAATGATGTAGGGCAATGACGGTTGATATAAATCAAAGGTCATTAATGAAAAGGCTGAGAGCAAGCCAAGAAAAAAGATGGAGTTGCGTGTGTTTGACATGATATTCATCAAAAAATCAGGAGCATGAGATTCTATCAGGCTTTGTTGTATTTTTGAATAATTTGTTTAATTCGTTTGTTGATGTTCGTGATTTTTTAGCAGAACTCTATAATTTATGGGAGGTATTAAAACACAGAGGTTTACTCATTTCTCCTTTGGCGGGTAATAACAAATTCACCATTCCGCATTCATCGGTTCTATAGAAGGGAATGTCTAATAATTTCATGTTTGTCACTGTTTTGGGATGAGGAAAACGAAAACGATTATCAAATCCTAAAGACGCTACGGCGTAACGTGGCTCTATCTCCAAGAGAAAACGATAGGAAGAAGATGTTTTGCTGCCATGGTGAGGGACTATTAATACATTCGATTTGAGTTGTTCACCATAAGATCTCACTAAATAATCTTCTGCAATCTTTTCTATATCTCCAGTTAATAGAATGCTATTGTTCTTCGTGCTTATTTTTAAAATACAGGAATTATTATTTTTGCCATTAAAATTCATTGTAATGGGGAAAAACTGAAATTGTACTCCATCCCACTGCCATTGGGGATAGTTATGGCAATTAAGGCCATGGCGATAATAACGCGGGTTATTTACCAATAATTGGCCTACCTGCATTTTGGCCTCAACAGAGTTTAAACCACCGCGATGATCTTTATCTGGGTGGCTGATTACTATGGTGTCTATTTTCTTAATTCCTTGAGCTTCATAAAACGGTAGGATGACCATTTGGCCGAAATCGCTGCCTTGAAACAATTGATCCCCAGTATCATAAAGTAATACGTGCTCTTTCGTGCGAATGGACACTGCCAGCCCTTGCCCAACATCCAGAACCTGCACCAGGACATCGCCTGATTTAATTGTTTCTCTGTAAGGAAATAAAGGAATGATAATCCAAAGAAGAGCCAGGTATCTTAATGATTTGTGTGGAAATAAAACCCACATCAATAAGGCTCCCATTAAAGAAAGGACGTATAGTATAGAGCTAATCGAGTAGGTGACATTTATTTTTTCCAGGTGTTCGGTCCAAACCAATAGTTGAAACAAGAGGGCAATAAACCATGATAGGGGAATCATTAATAATGAAGACCAATCAAATGAGCTAACCAGCATTGTGATTAATGCTAAAGGCACAATAAGAAATCCAACAAGGGGAATAGCCATTGCATTAGCGAGAAATCCATTAATGGAGCCGTAGGAATACCAGTACAAAGTGAGTGGCATCAGGCCAATTAAACAGCTTAATTGCAAGGCCATTTTGGCTTTTAGTCCTTTTAATCGCCAACGTTGCTGAGTTAATAGCAGGCAGGCCACAGCAAGGAAAGAAAAGTAAAATCCTTGCATAAATACTGCATGAGCTTCGATACACAATACACCAACTAACGCATAACGCCATACTTGCCATGCAGTAAATCGCTGCTTCCCGATGCAACACAAGGTATAAAAAAAACAACCTATCAATGCTCTTTGTGCCGGTGGTTCAAATCCTGCTAAAAAAGCATAACCAAGCGCACCGATGAATCCTCCAATACTGGCAATTGATACGGAGGGATAGAGTAAACAACAACGAACACTTCGAGACCACAACCAACGTAAAACGACAAATATCAACCCGGATACCAGGGCGATATGTTCTCCTGATATTCCAAATAGATGAGTGGTTCCGGTGCGTCGGAATAACTCCCAATTATCCTGGCTGATTTGAGTCGTTAGATTTAACGTTAATGCTTCCAGAATTCCTGCTGTTTGTTTATCGGGTGCACGTTTGGCCATCGAGGCTGCTAGCCGTTCGCGAAGTGGTAACCAATTGAATGAAGAATCGTTTTCTTTGATTAATTTATTCATTCCTGAGCGAATATAACCCGTCCATACTATATGACGTGCAGCAAGAGTATTAACGTAGTCATATCCTCCTGGATTAAGGAAATTTCGCGGTTTTTTTAATTTAACGGCCAGCTGCCACTTTTGACCTGGATGTAAAACTGGAGCTTTATTATACCAGGCTAATTGAATCAGTCCTTTGACCGGTTGATCATTAAGTTGTTCAATAAAAAAATTGAATTTTGTTTTATCCGGGCTCTTTATCGGAATGGACGCAATAGTTCCTGTAATCAAGGCATTAGGTATCACTGAAACGTCCGGCATTCCTGTTGGCGCAATGCTTAATTGGTGAAACCAGGCAATCATAATGCCCAAGGCAAAGAATAATGGTATCTGAATACGAGGAGTGATGTAAAAAAGAAGTAGCGGAATAGCGAATAAATAATGATTGGCGGTATACAAATAGAGTACACCTGCAAAGAAGCAAAAAATTTCCATTTAGTTTTGTGTTGGACTTTCCATTGAAGTGTGAATTTAATAACAACGTACTGATGAAGTAAAGAAGTTTTTATGGCTTATTTATTGTTCATGCTTAATTTGTCAGACCGCAGGTCTAAGAAGACAATGATAAATTCAGAGGCTGTTGCCATTTCATGATAAAACCTACCCGCCTTGTGCACACTGTCATTAAGTTAAGGATTCTGTTCGTCATCCAGAGAGCTCGTGACGAAGGAACTTCCGGGATTTAGGAGATCCTTCGCTCTGCTCAGGATGACGTGCTGTCCTTAACTTAATGGCTGTGCCCTCAACGGTGAGGAGTATATGTAAGACACCATATCAAATAATGAGGCTTATCTACGCCAGCCACGATGGCCTAATCCGCGATAACCCCATCCACGATTCCATGCTCTATTGCCGTACCATCCCCTATTGTCATACCATCCGCGATTACCATAATAACCTACATTATATACTCTTGGATAATACCCTCCGTATACATAGGAACTAGTGTATCCAGAGTTGTAAGTAGTGGCGTTATATCCTGAGGTACTCGTGGTGGTTTCCGTAACACAACCACTGAGAAACATTGCTGGTAGAATTACGAATAAGCCCGTAATTATTTTTTTCATATTGTCTTCCTTGTTTATTAATATGAAATATTATTATACAGTATGGTCATAAAAGTATCCAGCTCTCTTGTTAAATGCGAGTTGCCTCATAACAAAAGTCTCTTCTAATTTTTTCAGTGACATGTCTTTAGGAAGCAAGGAAGCAAGGGAGCAACCAATTTATAAGATAGGTTTTAAGATCTTCGTCTTTATATACAAGGTTGTCCCATTAAAAAAGTGACGTCTTTCCGAGCGTAGCGAGGAATCTCCTGCAAAGTAGTACGATATGTTTAGAACGCCACCGCAAGAATCATATCAAGAGCTAACGCAGTGCTCTAAATTATTGGGTCATTTATTCAACAATCTCAGGGATTCCAACATTCTGTTTGTGCTGTGGCGGTTGCATCCGTGGCTGTTTTAACATTCGCCTGATTGATGCTCATGCTGGCGCAGGTAGTATCGTTTGCCTGATTGCCTTGTGGTGTTGCCGTTAAGGTATAGGTTGTGGCTGTTTGGTTTGATATATTGATGGAATAAAAGCCTTCAGGGGTGGTTTGGGGAAAGGTTGGCATGGCACTGCAGGCGGCCACATAAGAGAAGTTTTGAGAGTAACAACGTTCCATAATTATTTGATCCTGAGTCAGTATTGCTAAAGCATCGGTGCGTCGTGATTTCTGTATATAGTGCAAGTAGGAAGGGTATGCTATTGCCACCAGTATCCCAATGATAACAAGAGTCACCAGAAGCTCTAACAAAGTAAAGCCCCAAGTTTTATTTAATCCGATGTAATTTCGGTTTCTATTTTTATTCATGTTAATCCTTTTATTGGAGTTGCCACCAACCGATTTTACGAGGTGTTGTGTTAGGATTGATAATTGATGTTTGTACACCATTTGATTGCGTGATTAAAATCACCATATTATTATCTTTATTAGGCCCTAATACTGTTGGGGAATTTGCATAGCTGCTGGATAAAGAAATACCAACAGGATACGCTCCGTTGTATTGATCCTGAATATCAAAGCCACCATCTCCATTAGTATCAATTTGAGCCCGGAGAAAAGAGCCTCCTGTCAGGTAATTCAATTCCAGGAGCATGGAAGAGAATCCGATGCCACAAGTGGTCAGCGGGGGGGTATTGAGGGTTGCGATAAATGCCCCATTAATCAGCTCCGGGTTGGTTACAATACGTTGACCTGCAACTGCAAAATCAGTAAACCAACCCACTTTATTATTCCAGTTAATTGTATTCGCCGTGACGGTAAGGATTGATACTGATAAACCAGAAGTAGCTGGTGCCACCAAAGTCAGCGTTTGTTGCTGTAGATCAGAACGTGTATAGGTTGATGACGTTAATGGTTTATCCCAGACTCCATAGACTGTTTGAGTTTGTGCATTGAGCAGATCGCTGGAGGCTATTAATTGTCCCGTACCAAACAGAATGAACAGCCCCTGTTTTCTCGGATAATTCGGGTTAAGAGTAACTATTGGCGACGTTGTAATTGCTTGTGGTGTACCTCCTGAATCACGAGCCTGAAACAAGAGACGAACGGTCCAATTATCCGTGTTTGCATCTGTTACATCGACAGCCCAAAGATTTCCCTGGAGATCACCTGCATAAACTACCGTAATAGGCAGACCTTGCAAGCCATCTTTGTGTGCTAAAGCTACTGAGGACAACCCTTGCGGCAAGGTTGCATCACAGCTACCAGATACCGCGGCACAGAGATCTATTTTTTTTAACACGGTTCCTGTCTCTGGATTAACCGCATAAAGTATTGATGAATTGGTGGGGCTGTTATAGCCATTACCAAAAAATACAGCGAAGGTGAGAGGAGTTGACGTAGCGGAACCGATTTGGCCTATTTGAGGGCGGCTGAAACTGAGCCCCATATCTCCATCAGTGAATTCCCAAAGAACTGTATTCGCGACCAGGGCTTCTGAAATGAGGGAGGAGGGCGCTGTTATATCTAAAGCATAAATACTGCTTCCCCCAGCATTTTCACCACCGACCAGAATAGTGTGCCAGCTGGTATCCGTAAATTGAACATCACCATTTTGAGGTGAACCATTAACATAAAACTGATGACTTTGGTTGTAGAGAGGAGCCGTTAATTTGTAGAGATTACTAAATACTGCATTGGGTATAAAAGAAAAGAGTTCCTTTCCACTTGAAGCATTAAATGCGTGTAACATGCCATCATTAGTTCCAACATAAAGCATTGCTTCACGGTTTTTCTGTTCCTTTGCAAAGGTAATATAGCTGGGAGTCAGATATGGAGATTCCGGGGGACCTACATAGATAACCTGACTGTCCACAATGTCGCCTAGATAATGGGAGCGATTGCGAAAAGTGCCGCCATTTCTTTTTTCTTGTGCCGCATTTCCACGAATATATTCCAGGCGGTTTTGGCCTAATAGATCTGTGGGTTGCAGTTGGGCTTTCTGAGTAGCGTCAATATCAGCCCATCTAAAAGGGATTCCGTTAGCGGTTGTTGCATTCCAGGTCACAATCAAGCGATTGCTTGACCAACCAATACCTGCAACCAAGCTATCAAGCAGAGTTTGGGCCGACCAGTTTATTGTTGATGTTGGAGTGCCGGTATCGGGATCAAGTTGTATCGCAAACAAGTTTCCAGTCCAATCCAGATAGGGGAGATCGCTGGATACAAAATGAGCTTGATATTCTACTGTCTCTCCATTCAGATGAGTTGAACTGACTGCTGCGGCGGAGGTAGTGAAGGTCCCATTTTGTATGGCAACCATAATCGTATTAAGACTGTCTACCAGTGTTGAAGGATCAGTTGCTGGATAATAATTTTCTGTGCCTCCAGCAACTGCCATTGCTGTAAGTGTAGAAGCTGCTTGTGGATTTATTGTCGGATCAACACCAGCTCCCAAGCCAATAACATAAGTTAGAATTCCATTATTTTTTAATGTTTTTATGGTGTTAATCGCGTCAGTTAATGCTTGATTATTTGTTGTGTTTAATGAGCCATTAGCATTAAATGTTGCTGTCACTCCATAGCCGGTAGATGCTGCACTCCCTAAGGGAGGCCAACGCTTTCCACTAAGATCCATTGTAGGTAAACCATCTGAAATTAAAATAACAAATTTTTGTTGAGGGCAACCGTTTCCGCTGGTTGAGCCAAGGGTAGTCAAGTAGGTATTTGCTTTACTCAGCAAGCCTGCAATTGGTGATTGTAATGCCGATGCTTTTATTTCTGTTGTTGCCGTCGAGTTAGTTTCTGGTTTTAAGTAAGGTAAAAACGTATTAATTGCATTGGTGACACTGGCTGTAGTTGGGGTTGTTCCCGCTGAAGTCATCGGTACCAGCACATTCCCTGTTGATGCGGATTGGTTGCCATAATAACCAAATCCTCGACGTGCGTAGATTACCTGCTTGGAATAGGGAACAAAACCAGCATTGGTCGGGCCTGTCGCAAAACTGCCTATATTGGGTAATGATTTGGAATAGGAAAGCTGTACACTTCCTGCATTGTAGTTGGCTAAAGAAAAATTAGGCGGATAGGGACTCGCAGGGCTGGGGCCATTATACGTTAGAAACACCCCGGCAAGAGTGCCAGAGGAATAAAGTACGTCACTAATACTTGGATCATCACTTGATGCACTTATTTGCATGAACTGATTGTTCGAAACCACAGATGCACCATAATATGTAGCTATAGAGGCACAATTACTTGATACCGTAGTAGAGGCTGAGCTGTAATTATAACAAGGATTGGTAACATAGCGATTTCCATTTATCTTTGTGTTAGTAAAGACAAAATCACTACCAGTCGGTGACATATAATAAACCCAGGTATTATATGTTTGTACATTACTGGTGCTGTATGCTGCTAAAGCAAAATCGGTGGTTGGCATGTAATTTTCTATAATAGCATAAACTCCTTGCTTGGCTACATTTAATCTGCTTGGACTGTTATCAACAAGAACCCCACTTTGGGTTACCGTATAAAGAGCTTGTCCTGTACCATCAGCGGCCTGTACAGGGGGGGTAAAACCTGTTGGTACCAAGTATTTTAATGGCGAGCTGGAATTACTCAATGAGCTTAAGGCCGTCGCTAGTGAACCAGAACCAGTCATGATGGCACCACTTAAATTGCCGTCCATGGATTCGGAATTACCTATGGCGATAAATACCTGAGGGTGTATTGGGCTGGCCATGATAATTGGGATGTTGGGAATAGCTAAAGATGGACCTGCAAAAGCCAATGAACATAATGACGTCAATGAATAAATCAAGACTGACACAATTGCCAGACATGGCATCGTGAAGGAATTTCTTCTGTAGTGCATCTTCTGTATTCGCGTGCCCATGATTTCGATTGCCTATTGTCGAAGTTGTATTGTGCTTTGGATTAACACAGACGAATTTCCACCTGCATTTGTTGAATGCGCAGTTATTCTGTAAACCCGAGTAGGGGATTTCATATTTTGACCTGGCTGAATGACGGAAGGAAGTTGTTCTATTATATAGCTTGATTGCTCCCCTGAGTTACCCTGAAAACTATTAATTACTGCTGAGCTGCTTGACCAGTTTACGGTGTTCCAGACAGGAGCTTTTGTTGCATCAAAAATATAAAGGCCATTCGTGTCATTAAGGAAGCTTTGAGGGGTGTATGTTGCATTGAATATTTTGTTTACTGCTTCATTAAGAGCTCCTTCTGTTTTCTCAAAACTGATTTCTGAATCAACAGCATTCGTAGCCAGGCGTGTTTGAGTTGTATTATGTGATGCTTGAGTTAAGGCCATTACAGTGAGTAAACTCATCAGAACTAAAGTAGTAATAAGGATATAACCCTTTTGTTTCTGTGACGATAAAGTGCTCATAATATGGCATTCCTCAAATTAATCGTCATTTCAAATACATGACGAAGCCGATGATCCGCTGGCACGTTGACTACGGTATCCAGTACTCTATGTTGATCTGTAGTCATACCGGAACCTACTTGCCCTTCAATTAAAAAACCTAATCGAACAGAATAGACCTGGCTCCAGTCAGTTATTGCATTGGCAGTTACATATCTATTTGCAACACCATTGCTGCCAATACCGTATTGAATTTTCATTAAGCTAACACCCGGTATCAGTGGTTCGACATTCCAACTGTTTCCAACCAGCCGGGCACGCATTAAAGCACTCTGTCCTCCCTGACCTTGTCCTACAAAAAAAGCGGTTTGTTGCATCTGGACAAATTGAGATCCGACCTGGAAATTAACCGGGAAACTGCTTGATGAATTTTCCAAAACACCAGTGCCCGTATCATGAACTATGGTTGTGCCTGCAATTCCTGTAATTTTAAAAATAACCGATTTAATACAATCAGATACTGCTCCAAATTGTCCATTTACTACAGTAGTGCCATTCATGCTCTGTACTGTAAGAGAACTGCTTCCTGAATCAATCGTTGCAATGCTAAGTGGAATGCTGTTCGGAGCTGAGCCCAGGATAACAAGTACGTCATTGCCCTGTTGAACGGAGCCTACCAAAGATGCATCCAGTGTCGGTGTCCATTGATTTGCGTTGCTGCTGTTTGCAGGATTGCTTTGCGAAAGAGTAATGCTTGAGGTGCCACCACTGTATCCTGCAATCATGGTAGGGTTGGTATTAATGCTACCAATCGGCGATGGGCCTCCAGCATTTAAAATAGATACTGAATTGACTATATTGCCACATCCAGTGAAGCCTGCGGAGCGAATAACCGGAGCAATCAAATTGGCGATCGCATTTTCAGAGCTTTGAATGCGATCCTGACTATTGGCTGTTTTATATAACTGGCTTTGCGCCAGATATATTTCCAGCACGGCATAGCTAAGCAAAAGCCCTATAACGGTTGCTACCATTAATTCAACCAAAGAGAAACCACTTTGATGCCTGGAGTCATTGTTCATATTTGGCTCTGTATACTTAATTGCACAAAGTTAGTATTTGATGAAGCAGCACTAGCCGCTCCCAGTTTATCTTGTGCCAGGCTGTCATCCCATTGTATGGTGACTGTAATGAGGGTATTTCCGGCTACTCCCGATAGAGAGGTGGCGATTGAACCGCTGCCATTAGGTAATTGAGAAACGTCTTTGGTCAACCAATACCAGGTATCGTAAGCAGCCATTTGTGCTGGAGTGCAGGTTGAGGTGTTACACATCACCGATGGGGCTGATACTGCTGTGGGCAATCCATTGCTCCCGATATTACTTATATCATAATTACCATTAATTGCTGCTTGCGAATTAGCGCGAATCCGGTCAAATATATCATATACTGCCTGAACAGCCTGAAGCTTGGAGTAACTTGAATTGTTCGCTTTGTTTGATAGCATGAGCATACTTGCTATACCCAATAAACCAACCGCCAGAATTACAACAGACACTAGGACTTCCAGAAGGGTCATTCCATCTTGTTGTGTCCAGGCTGGTAATTCTTCATGCATACTGAACTCTCCATTAAGGGCAGCTTAAGGCACCATTGTTCCAAACTGCCTGTCCGGGGGTGGTTCCTGACTGAACATAGCCTGTTGCAAGCACTTCTACAGAACGAGCAAAAGCACTGCCCCTACTGTCGCATAATGTAAAATTACTTTGAGTCGTTGATAGTCCGTATCGGTCAAACAATACTTGAGTAGAACTGGCTGATACTAACGGAGTGTTTCCTGAATTCTGTTGACATTTGAGCAGAGTCGATGCGCCGGAGGCGGGCTCAGCAACTACTATCCATCCATTACTCCAATCTGTTCCACAGGTTGTCGAGCCAGGGGAACCTACCGGACATACTTTGATGTTCATTGCCTGAGTTAATGCGGTTCCTCGTGCGTAGTTAAGGGCATTTACCAAAGTGTCTGCGTTGGTTGAAATACGATTATTTAATATCATGGTCCAAAAAGAAGGGATGGCTACCATGAGTAAAATACCAAGCACGCATAAAGTGACCAATAATTCTATGAGCGTGAATCCACTGAGGTATTTTAGTTGTGTTGTCTGAACTGCTTGTAATTTTTTGTACTGTTTATAATTTGAACCACGAGTAGTTTTTATTAAGCGTTTACTTACGATGTTTTGCTCCGATGGGCCGTCTTCACAAAAGCAGCGGCTCAGTCCAGTATCTGTATGATTTAAATAAGCAGTATGTGAGTCATATAACATCCTGTTCAAAGCGCTTCCTTATCAGTAAGAATACTGCTTCGTTAATTATAGAACACTTTATTGATTAAATATCAGGATGGTTATTACTTCGCGGCCGCAAGGCTATTTTGAGACAGAAATCCCCTAGGTTCTGTGAACGAACTAATATTTCGTTCACAGAACCTAGCCTGAGGGCTCTATTTTTCCTGCTTGTTCATCCTGAAAAGTTGATGCCAATTTGGGGCGTTGTATTTTTCTAATTTATCATCAATTCTTAATTTTGATTGGTTGGGGCTTTGTCGCAAAAGGCATGGCAACCCTTAATGATGATGTGCGTATGGTACTGATAAAAGGGCTTAATTAAGAGGAGGTTGTCTTGGTTAAATTGCTGTTTTTTGCACCATCACTGCCATTTTGTTACAATGCCTGCAACGTTCCTTAATTTTATGAGGTTAATTTCCTTCCGTTAATGATATGAAAAATTCGAATTTAACAATCTGTAACGCAACAATACATCCTGGTGAAATCGCAAATCTGGCTTTGCCTCTTCCTGAACTTTATTCATGTACCTCCTTCTACATGCCCATTAAAGTAGTGCATGGGAAGCAGGCTGGTCCTTGTGTGCTTGTCTTTTCTGCATTAAAAGGTGACGAACTGAATGGCCTGGAAATCATTAACCGCTTACTTGATCCGGAAAAGCTGCGGTATTTAAAAGGTACGTTAATTGCCATTCCGGTACTCAATGTATTGTCTTTAGTGAATCACCTAAAAACCTTATCGTACGAAATTCATCTTGAACGATGTTTTCCTGGAGAGGCAGATGGGACTTATGGAGAACGGATTGCTCATATTTTCACTAAAGAAATATTATCAAAGGCTGATTATTGTATTGAATTGCAAAGCGGTTCAATCAATCATGACATTTTACCGCAAATATATTGTGATATATCCGATATTCAATGTAAGACTTTAGCCCAACATTTTGCTGCTCCAGTAATTACTAATACCCCCGTAAAATCAAATTCATTACGTCAAACCACTGAAAAATTAAATATTCCTTTACTGATTTATCAGGCAGGAGAAGCATTACGATTTAATGAGTCAGCCATCTCAGTAGGACTTAACGGAATTTATCGAGTCTTGCATATCCTTGACATGCTGGAAGTTTCTTCTGATTTGTTATCTGATCCATTCAAACCGATTTTTTCAGAAGATCAAGACTGGATTTATTCTCATAAGAGCGGTGTTTTAACCAGTAAAGTAGAATTAGGGCAGTTGATCCGCAAAAAGCAAGTCATTGGTCTCATTAATGATCCTTTTGGTGCAGGAAATTCAGAAGCCATTAAGTCATCTTCCGACGGTATTGTGGTTGGAATTAATCGCCACCCATTGATTTACGAAGGACAATCAATTTTTAAAATAGCTTCCTTTTTGGATAACAATAGAGCTGAAACTGCCATTGAAGCTTGGGGTGAGCAATACAGTGAAAAATAAATATCGTATTGCTTCCCTATTATTATAGAGAGAATAAAAGATGACTCTTCGAGGCCTTGTTATATGGCTTGTTTGCGCATTATTTTTTCTTTATGAATTCTTTTTGCGGACAGTGCTAGGAATTTTTCAGGTTCCCCTCATGAGCGAACTACACTTGTCTGCAGTCCAGTTTGCTACGTTAAGCGCCACTTCTTATCAGGTAATTTATGGACTAATGCAATTGCCAGTAAGCATTATTGTAATACGTTATGGTTTAAAGAAGACCTTACTTTTCGCGACTATTACCTGTTCTATTGCAACTTTGGGATTTGCCTTCTCTTATGGATATGGTTCTGCCTTATTTTTCAGATCTTTAATGGGATTAGGTTCCTCTTTCGGATTTATCTGCCTGTTACTCTCCGTGTATGATTGGTTACCCAAAAAGAATACAGCTTTTTTTATCGGGCTGTCTCAATTTATCGGGACGATGGGGCCCTTAGCTGCTGCAGGCCCTCTAAGTTCCATTCTGGCTACTCAGCTACATGCTTGGCGCAGTTTATTCATTATACTCTCATGCCTTGGTGCCAGTTTGACTCTCCTGGTTTTTTATTGCGTGGAATCCAATCGCTCTCAAAATGACTCATTTTTCATTTTATCAAAACCAGCTTCTTTTTATTCCAACATACGACAATTAATAATTCAAAAGCAGGTATGGTATATAGGCCTGTATTCTGCCCTCGTTTATTTCTCTCTGGAATATTTTTCAGAAAGCGAGGGAATCACTTTTTTAATGGCAAAGGGGCTCTCCATCCAATTTGCTGCTTATCTTATTTCTATTGCCTGGCTTGGCTACGCGTTAGGATGCCCTGTTTTAGGATATTTCTCCGATAAATATCAGCTTCGAAAGCCGATGATGGTATTTTGTATCTTTTCTGTTTTATTAAGCCTGCTGACAATTATCTATGTTTCATTGTATAAGTGGGGATTCCTAGCCTGCTTTTTTTTATTTGGATTTGGCGCCAGCGGCCAAAGCATTGGTTTTTCCATAATGAGTGAAAATTGTCGATCCAGCTACCTAAGTATCGGATTGGCCTTTAATAACATGCTTATCATGCTTTATACCGCATTCAGTGCACCATTGCTTGGTTGGATGCTGGATAAAAAACCGCCCTATATATCAACATTGATGCATTATCAAAAGAATTTCTCACTGCTCATCGTCTTAATTTCAGCTGGAACTGTATTAGGTTTATTTTTTATAAAAGAGACGTTTTGCAAACAAGTGCATGAGATAACACCCTTACAATTTCAGTCATAAGGTATTGTCGCAAAAATTGTCTGATGAGTTAGTGTTCTCATTTTTTCTTGGGCTATCAACGATGTTCAGTTTCAAGTGGTATCATTTAAAAGAACATCTTGATGCTTCTCAAACGCGATAGCATCTCATTTTGGTTTCACAGTTCCCACAAATAGGATCAATAGGTCTTGCAGGGAACTATATGAAGGATAAAACAATGGTCATTGTTGGGGCTGGATTATGGGGGCTATTGCTCCTTCTGGTTTTCTGCCTGGGAAGATGTATCATGAGAAAACAGTGGTGACTCAGGCTAATATCTTTATTTAGCCTGAGTTTTATAACGATTTTCTAGCTAAGCGGGGCCATTAACTGGGTGCAATTATTTGCCCGCGCGTTTTGCGAAAGGTTTTCTTTCTGGTTTTTTAGCTGCTTGAGCGGGTTTCTTTTTAAAAGGGAAATTCCTTTTGGGAGCTGATGGTGATGACGTGCTGGGCAAGCTATGATTCGGCTCAAAATCGTCAACTTCAATGCGTTCTAATTTGCGTTTAATTAATTTCTCTATTGAATTTAATTGACCTATTTCATCCGCACTTACTAACGATACGGCAAGCCCTGAGGCTCCAGCACGACCGGTTCTGCCAATACGGTGTACATAATCTTCTGCAACCTGAGGCAAATCAAAATTAACCACGCAAGGGAGTTGATCTATATCTATTCCTCTGGCTGCAATATCTGTAGCTACCAAAATATGCAGTTCCCCTGATTTAAATTCAGCTAACGCTTTGGTTCGTTGTGATTGTGACTTGTTGCCATGAATGGCTGCGGCATAAATATGATCTTCTGCCAATTGTTTTACTAATTTATTTGCACCATGTTTGGTGCGGGAAAATACGAGGGTTTGTCCCCATTTATTAGTATGAATCAGGTGGCTTAATAACGCTGATTTACGGCTTTTATCTACCGGGTGTACTAATTGTTTAATGGCTACAACCGTTGTATTTCGTGGCGCCACATCAATTTCAACAGGTTGATTGAGTATTCCTTTGACCAACGCGCGTATTTCTTCAGAGAACGTTGCAGAAAACATTAAATTCTGTCTGTTTCTTGGCAACAGCTTGATGATGCGTTTGATGTCATGAATGAAGCCCATGTCCAGCATGCGATCTGCTTCATCCAAAACCAGGGTATCTACTTCATCCAGTTGGATGGCTCGTTGTTGATGCAGATCCAGCAAGCGTCCGGGAGTTGCAACCAGAATTTCAACGCCACTGCGTAATTTCATCATTTGAGGATTTATTTTTACTCCACCAAATACAACGGCAGAACGAAGCGTCAGATGGCGCCCGTATTGGATGATGCTGTCATGTACCTGCGCCGCAAGTTCGCGAGTTGGGGTTACAATTAATACACGAGTACGATTATTTTTTGCTCGTGGCTTATCGCTTAATTTTTGTAATATGGGTAAAACAAAACTGGCTGTTTTTCCTGTCCCGGTTTGTGCTGATGCCAGAACATCACTGCCACGCAGAACAGCAGGGATAGATTGAGCCTGAATAGGGGAGGGCTGGGTATAGCCTGATTCTTTAACGGCTTTGAGTAGGGGAGCTATTAATCCCAATGATGAAAAACTCATTATATTTCCTTAAATTTGCAGGGTGTTCACGACAAACAGATTGTTTATCCAATTCAATGTGACTATTTTTGGTGCAATTATACCATGAATTTTGTTTGAGGAGTTGGATTGAAGGAAATAATTCTGCAAGCACGCTTTTTAAGTATTTATCGCTGAATTATTTGCTGTATATTTGGTCGCATCGGATTTTAATTTGTTAATTTTAAAAAAATATTGGCAAATGTGAGAATCATGACATATGCTTTTATTGATTGAAAATCATGGAGAGAACTTATGAACGTTTGGAAAGTACTATGTAGTTTTGTAATTGCTGTATGTTACCTGCCTTTAGCGTTAGCTGCTGGTTCACCTGCTGGTACGTGGACAACAATTGATGACAAAACCGGTGCGAAAAGAGCAATAGTTAAACTCTCAGTTTCCGATGGTACTTTGAATGGATACATCGTTAAAGTATACCCACAGGCTGGAGATACTGGAATTTGCTCTAAATGTCCAGGTGCATTTAAAGGTAAAAAAATCCAGGGTCTTGGTTTTATCTGGGGCTTGAAGGATGAAGGTAATGGAGTATGGGGTGGTGGTTCTATCCTGGATCCTAAAACTGGCAAAGTATACAAAGCTAAAGTTACCTTACAAGGCAATAAGCTTTATGTAAGAGGATATGTTGGTGTTTCTATGCTAGGCCGTACTCAAACTTGGGTTAGATAAGTTATTTTGAAGTATTAATTTAAAAAAGGCGCACTAAGGTGTGCCTTTTTTGTTAAAAGCACATTACAATAGTATCAATGAATAATATTTATAACCTAACTATTGTGTTACTACTATGCTCGATCAGCAAACTCCCAAGAAATCAGTTGACCCATTAAAACGCCCTCCCCATTCCGCGGAAGCAGAACAATCCATTATCGGTGGATTAATGCTGGATAATCAGGTTTGGGATAAAATCAGTACCAAATTATGCGAGGCCGATTTTTATCGGACGGAGCATCGAATTTTATTCAAAACGATTGTCGATTTGGCAAAAAAAGAACAGCCATTCGATGTAGTGACCTTACTTGATGCATTGAAAACTCATAACGGGTTGGATGATGCTGGAGGCGAAGCCTATTTATTTGAACTGGCAAACAATACCCCCAGTGTTGCAAACGTATCAGCGTATGCAGATATTGTCAGAGAAAAATCAGTACAAAGACAATTAATTGCAGTAGCTACAGAAATTGCTGATTCAGCATATAACCCAGTTGGAAGACAAGTGCCTGAGTTATTAGACCTGGCTGAATCTAAAGTATTTGCGATTGGTGAACAAACTGGCGGTGATGGCGGACCTGAGAGCATCAAATCGGTATTAGTACGTGCAGTTGAGAAAATCGATGCTCTGTACCATAGTGGTGATGCCATCACTGGTATGGCTACCGGCTTGTCTGATTTGGATGAAATGACCTCTGGTTTACAGCCCTCGGATTTGGTGATTGTTGCAGGTCGTCCTTCGATGGGTAAAACAACTTTAGTTATGAATATGGCAGAACATGCCGCCATTAAAGCCGGGAAGCCTGTTTTGGTGTTTTCTATGGAGATGCCTTCAGATTCTCTGGCCATGAGGATGATGTCTTCTTTAGGCCGTATCGACCAGCATAAAATCAGAACAGGTAAGCTTGATGATGATGATTGGCCCAGAGTCACCTCAGCGGTGCATATGCTTTCTGAAGCGCCATTATTTATTGATGATACCCCTGCTTTAAGTCCGGGGGAGATGAGAGCACGAGCCAGACGTTTAGCAAAAGAACATGGGGCTTTAGGCCTAATCGTTGTGGACTATTTGCAATTAATGAAAGCACCGGGCTTTGGTGCGGATAACCGTACTGCGGAGATTTCAGAAATTTCACGTAGTTTGAAATCTTTGGCCAAAGAATTACAGGTTCCTGTAATTGCTCTTTCTCAGTTAAACCGAAGCCTGGAGCAACGAGCGGACAAACGCCCTGTAATGTCAGACTTAAGGGAATCAGGTGCGATCGAGCAGGACGCGGATTTAATCTGCTTTATTTACCGGGACGAAGTATATAATGATGACAGCCCTGATAAAGGGGTTGCCGAGATTATTATAGCCAAGCAAAGGAATGGACCTATTGGTAGAGTTCGAGTCGCGTTTATTGGTAAGTACACCCGTTTTGAAGATTTGGCTTTTAATGGGTATCAAGGGGTAGATTAAGGTGTCAAGACCCACCAGACTGGTAATAGAACCAAGTGCTTTGCTACATAATGTAATACAAATCAGACGTTATGCACCAGGTAAAAAAATAATTGCCATGGTTAAAGCTAATGCTTATGGCTGTGGTGTTAAAGCTGTAGTACCTGTGTTGGAAGGTCAGGTTGATGGGTTTGGGGTAGCCTGTCTCGAGGAGGCTTTGGCTATTCGCGCAATGGGTGCTCAAACTCAATGTATTCTTTTTCAGGGAGTATTCAGTGCGGATGAGTATTCAGTAGTTGCTCAACATCAATTCGGCTGCGTTCTTCATCACCCCAGCCAGCTGGCATGGCTCATTAATACCCCATTACCCCATCCAATTAAATTATGGATCAAAGTAAATACAGGCATGCATCGTTTAGGTTTTAAAGTTCACGAACTACAAGACATCATGAACACACTGCAATCCTGCTCTTGGGTTGAAAAGGATATTGGCTTGATGACTCATCTGGCTTGTGCTGATGAATCAGGAAGAATAGAAAATGTGCAGCAAATCACTCAATTTAATCAGATCACTACAGCTGGATTTAGTGAGCGCAGCATCGCGAATTCAGCGTCCATTATTTCTTTTCCTGAGACTCATGCTGATGTCATACGTCCGGGCATTATGCTTTATGGTGTTTCTCCCTTTGCTCATCAAGTAGCACCTGATTTAGGGTTAATCCCGGTGATGCGTTTTATGTCTGCAATCAGTGCGATTCATCATAATCCTCCTGCCGCTCAAGTCGGATATGGCGGCACCTGGAAAAGCAACAAAGATTCGATTATAGGGATTGTTGCAGCAGGCTATGGAGATGGCTACCCTCGGCATATTTCCCCTAATACTCCGGTATGGATTCGAGGTAAGGAAGTATTTATTGTTGGCAGGGTATCAATGGACATGATGGCGGTAGATTTAACCGATCATCCTGATGTGGAGCTGGGGGATGCGGTTGAACTTTGGGGCCCGAATATCTTGGTTGAACGGATTGCTCAATCCGCAGGAACCATTGGTTATGAATTGTTGTGTCAAATCTCTGAACGAGTGCGTCATGATTAGAGGTGCTGTACAAAGAAAATAACCTAGTGTTTTTTTAAGTTATTAAATAGAAAACAAAGAAAAATCGCTAACACTCACTACCATTAAGTTGAAAAAAACATGTCATCCTGAGCCTGGCGAAGGTTCTCCTGAACCCCGACAATTCTTCATTGTTGGCTCTTAAGGATGACAGGCAAAATCCTTAACTTAAGGACCGTGATCCCAAAGTATGGATAATATCTGGTCGTGATGGTAGAATGCCAACCGATTTGTAACTCATTAATCAGGTGAACTGTAATGAAAAAATTAATTGTTGCATCATTGTCTTTGTCGTTTTTATTAGTTGGTTGTGCACCAATCAATAACGAAGGTGTCGGCACTGTGACTGGTGGTGTTGTTGGTGGATTACTTGGTAGCCAATTTGGTAGTGGTTCAGGAAAAGTGATGGCTGCTGCTGGAGGCGCGCTGCTAGGGGCTTATTTAGGTGGTCAGATAGGTAAAACTATGGACAGACAAGATCGACTTGAAATGCAAAGAGCTTTAGAGACAGCTCCTACAGGAAGAGCGGTAGTTTGGTCTAATCCTGATAATGGAAATCGTTATACCGTTCAACCAACGAGAACTTATTATCAATCACAACAACCATGCCGCGAGTACATCACTAAAGCAATAATTGGTGGAAAAACACAGCAAATTTACGGCAAAGCATGCCGCCAAGCTGATGGCTCATGGCGTGTAGTGAATTAATTTTTTTAATTACCGTTCTACAATTTCGGGGCTTCACTGCATTAAGGTGAAGCTCTTTCATTCGTTACATTTTTTTCCTGTTCTACTCTTATTTTTTTTCGCTATTAAATAATATTTCTCAGTCCCCAATCACACATTCCTTTTGTGCTATATTTATACAGTAAGCTAGCATAATTAATTATTTGTACTCATGGAGAGTGGAAATGGCTCAGTTAATTTATAGCGTATTATCAATGCCACCTCGAAAAATTGTAACTATTCATCCTGATGAACGTGTAAAAAAATGTATTGATTTAATGGCTGACCTGGATATAGGTGCAGTGGTTGTACTTGATCATGAACAGAAATTAGCAGGGATTGTAAGTGAGCGGGATATTGTGCGTTCTTGTTTGCATCAATGTGTTGATCTGAATACTGGGAAAGTTTCCGATGTTATGTATACTAACGTGAGTATTCTTAGTCCGCATGATACTGTAGACAAAGCGATGCAGGTTATTACTCAGACGAAAAGAAGGCATGTCTTAATTCGCGAAAATGGCGAGTTTCTGGCAATAGTATCAATAGGTGACTTGCTATTCCATTTACTGGATGACAACGCTCGGGTTATTGAGCATTTGGAAAACTACATCCATACTTGATTAAACGTGTTGCCGCCAAGAATAGCCGGCATGAGGGTTGTATTGCATTGTCTTAATTATCATACAAGATTAGACTTGTTATAAATCTGATGTTGTAGCATGATTGTCTCTGGCTTAGGCAACAGTTTGATCACAGAACTTCGGTCTTGCTATTGCAGGCTTATTTTATATTTAATATTCCATTAGTTATATCATGAGTTTACCTGGGTTTATCAATTAATTAGAGTAATGAGTGGGGTTCGCCGTTAACTCGACTGTTTCATGGATGCAACGAAGCAGTCACGGCGGGTAGTTAGGAATGAATTGTCAACACGCTCTATTTATAGAGGATGTATTTATTATTTTATTCAGAGAGGGAAAAATGGAAGGCAAACATGAATATAAACAGCTAGAACAGCTTAAATTAGAACGTACTGATTCTAGCACACCTGCGCCACCTAATACGCCTGTGAGTCAGGGCTCCGGCACCAATGGCCCAACATAATAACTCCAGATGAAATGGAGCAATTTATGGCCTCCCATAACCGTGGGGCATTTTTCTCTAAGGGCTCTAGCATGACTTTTTGTTCTGGTTATGCGAAAGATGCATTGAATAATTCGCAAGCATTCTCAGATTCAAGTTGGAGTGATTCATTTTCTGATGATGAGGCAAAAGAAAGACCACTGAAACTTTAAGGATGCTGTGAGAGAAGTTGTAGTTCAGAATATCTCTCTTGTTATGTGATAATTGCATCTTGAGTGTCTTGAATTGGCTAAATTACTTAAAAGCATGGTTTCATCCAACATAAATTATACTGCGCATCATTTCTAAAACCAACGCTGAGTGCTATAGTAAACTTTTAACTATTCGTGTTAAAACCATGACTACAGCATTCAGGACGATTTTATTTCTAATAAGCCTTTGTTCATCTCTATGGGCAAATACATCTCCTACTTCCTGGTATACTCAACAAGGCGATAAAGAGGTGGCTCTTAATGTTGAATTATTTGTTTCTTCAACCTGTAAATATTGTCATAAAGCGGATGCCTTTTTTACCGATCTTGAGAAAACCACACCCTGGGTGCATGTAACACGTTATGTTATTAATGAAGATAAACAGGCATTGATTCGTTTCAATGAATTGTTGGCTGAAGAAAATGTGTATGATTTTAGTGTTCCCGCAGTATTTTTCTGTAATTCTCGTTGGGTTGGTTTTTCTTCAAATGAAACAACAGGAAAAGATCTTCTACGTGGTTTGAATTATTGCAAAAGCCAAATAGAGAAAAAGGGCGCCTTAACTTCAGTAACAGTTAATGTCTTGAAGCGTTGGGGAAATGCTAATTTATTTGATTCAGCAATGGTAGATGAGCCTTCTGCTGCTCGATACATTGCCACGATAGCAATTATGGATGCTTATAACCCATGTTCGTTCTTTTGCATCACCGGATTTTTCGCCCTTCTTTTTCTACAAGATAACAGAAGAAAGCAGATGATTACCGGCTTGTTATTCATCGCAGCAGTAGGTGTCGTACATTATTTTCAACAAGCGCATGCCAGCGCTTTTTTTGGACTTTTACCTTGGTTGCGAGTACCCGCAGTAGCTACCGGTTTATTTTCCTTCTATCTTGCTGGCCAGTATTACCGGAAAAGAACTGCCGCTAATTTATTATTTTTATTGTCATTTTTATTGGCCTTTATGGTTCAGATCTACCAACAAACCTGTGTGATGAACTGGTCTTATATTTTTGGTCAATGGCTTTATAATCAACCATTAACTTTCGGCCAGCACCTAGTTTACCAATTGGCTTATCAAAGTATTTATCTGGTCTCTTTATTGGTGCTGTTGTTCTTATATGTTTATTTAATCCGCTTCGAATTCTTTGCCCGATTCAAACAAAAATTCTATATGGTGGGGCTATTGTATATTATGGCCATCGGATTAATTCTTATTGTTTATCCATTGGCATTGGCTAATTTGGCATTGTCATTATTTGTTGTCGTTGCGTTATTTACAGCGGGCTGGATTTTAGATAGATACAAAAATTCATCAACTGATTTATGAACAGAACTAAAAAATAATTGAGCCCTGTTGAATATTTTTGGTTTTATATAATACAATTAGATGGGGTAATGGATTAAATAGTGTGTTGTATCTGGAGAACTTCTGAAATGGAAGATGAGTCACTGTACAAACATTTATTTCCTATTGGAGTAGAGGTTGAGCAAGGTAAAAAATACTATTGGTGTGGTTGTGGTGATAGCAAAAATCAACCGTTTTGCGACCAGGAAAATTGTGGGGATAATCGAGTTTGTTTTTTAGCAGATCTTAGTGAAATGGTTTATTTTTGTAATTGCAAAGAAACAAGAACTCCCCCGTTGTGTGATGGATCACATGCACGATTACTGCTTGAAGCAGTGAAAAAGCGACAGCTTAAATGAATTAAGAAAAGGAATTCTTAAATGATCGATCAAGAGCTAAAGAAAAAGATAGTTAATACTATTGGTCGTTATGAATTGAAATGTGACAAAATGCAGTTGCAAATAAACGCACTAAAAAATGTCATCAATAATCTCATTATTTCTCCCCTTGGTATAGATTATGAAATGGATGAGCAACTGTCTCAATTTCGAGAGCAACTCGATCAGGAATTTGATCAGGAAGCAATAGAAAAAAAGGTCGCTACTTTAGTCGAGCTATTCACAGAAAATCAAAAGAAAAAATCTGGAAGTACCCGTATTATTTCCGACTTAATTAAACAAGGGGTTGATTCTGTCGGAAGACTTGCTAATACATCACAAGATAAACGAGCCGTGACCAAACTCCAGCAAATGCTGGATACAGAGGTTGAAAGTCAGACTATCCTTATTCATTTTAATCAAGTACTGACTCAGTGCGTGTCGTCAGTTATAAAAGAAATTGATGATTTATCTTTAACTCCTGAAGGAAAGCAAATAAGAACGTCTTTCGAGGGAGCCATTAGCTTAAAAATAAATGACAGCTTGCATCAATTACTGAATCATTTATCCATACCACATGATTTGGATGGAAAAAGAGAGCAGATAAACACCATCCTGGATCGTCAGCTAACAGGGGACGATTTAAGTAAAATTATTGATGGATTAACCGAACTGGTTGTTGATGCGTTTAATGTGGAACAGAATCGATTTAAAGGGTTTTTACAGCAATTGACCAATCAATTACACGATTTTGATATTTATTTAAAAGCATCAGCCCTTACTCGAAAAAATGCTTCAAAAGAAAGCCGTCAGTTAGAAAGCGGGATTCAGGACAATATCAATCAAATTAAAGGACATCTGGATTCGTCAACGACAGTTGAGGAGCTATCCGCTAAAGTCAGTGAAAACCTCAAGATGATAGGGGATAGCCTTAGAGAATATCGTGAGAAAGAGCAACTACGCGAGCAGGAGTTTGAGCATCAGGTTTCTACATTACAAGTCAAACTCTCTGAATCAGAGCAAAATGCCGAGGAAATAAAAAATCTACTTTCCTTTCAAAAATATCGAATTAATCACGACAGTTTAACCGGGCTGCCTAATCGAGAGTCTTATGATGAACATATCGTGGATTCATTTCAGCGCT
Organism: uncultured Legionella sp.; assembly: GCF_937871865.1. GTDB lineage: Bacteria > Pseudomonadota > Gammaproteobacteria > Legionellales > Legionellaceae > Legionella. Next base: position 9,501 of record NZ_CALMPD010000077.1, on the reverse strand, counting down.
GGAAGATGCATTCACGGGTCATCTCATTGGCAGTAGGTGATATAGATCACTTCAAATACATCAATGATAACTTCGGTCATTTGGCAGGGGATAAAGTACTTAAAAAAGTGGCGACGATTTTTAGATCTTCTGTTCGAGAACTTGATTTTATTTCTCGCATTGGTGGTGAGGAGTTTGTTTTTCTATTTGAGGATACCAGTGGTAAGAGAGCTCACAGTATTCTTGAAAAATTACGAAAGCTGATAGAAAACTGTCAATTTTGTTATCGAGATAAGAAAGTAGATGTTACCGTATCGTTTGGATTAACCACCATAGTGGAAGAGGATGATATCGAGTCATTATTTATGAGGGCAGATAAAGCCATGTATAAAGCAAAAAATGCCGGGCGGAACCGTATTGAAGTTTTATAATGGATTGTTTGCTTATTGGTAAAAACCATACTGACACTGTACTCATTGTAAATTTGACTTGATCTTGCCGCGATGATTTGGGATTATCCTAGTTCTTGGTTTTTAAGGTAGTACTATGAGTAAACTCATTGATATCCCAGTTGTTGTTGAAAGCGGACAGAAATATAAAACTTCAAATGGTGTTACTGCAATTAAAGATGGAGTGAAATCCACAGGAGTTACTCATGAGCGCCTGCCAAAACCAAAATGGCTACGCATTGTAAATCATACAACGCCCGCCTATAACCAGGTCAAAGAGCAGGTGCAGAAGCATCGCCTTGCCACAGTATGTGAAGAAGCTAAATGTCCTAATATTGCCGAGTGTTGGTCTCATGGTACGGCAACTATTATGTTAATGGGGGCTGTCTGTACTCGGGCTTGTCGTTTTTGTGCTGTAGATACTGGAAATCCTCATGGTTGGCTTGATTCAGAAGAGCCTGAAAATACCGCGAATACGGTTGCCTTAATGAACCTTGATTACGTTGTTCTAACCTCTGTAAACAGAGATGATTTACTTGATGGCGGAGCGAATCATTATGCTCAAACCATTAGAGCAATAAAGCGACGTTCTCCTCGTACTAAAGTTGAAGCGTTAACTCCTGATTTTCAAGGCATTGAAAAGGATGTGGCAGTATTGTTAGACAGTGGGCTTGATGTTTTTGCGCAAAACGTTGAGACTGTCGAACGGTTAACTCATCCAGTCAGAGATAACAGGGCAGGTTATCAGCAGACATTGAATGTGCTGGCCTTTGCAAAAAAATACCGACCTGAGGTTTTAACTAAAACCAGCTTGATGCTGGGTTTGGGGGAAACTGATGAAGAAATCATTCAGACTATGGATGATTTACGTGCCCATAATGTTGATATATTAACTTTGGGACAATATCTGCAACCGACAAAAAATCATTTATCAATAGAGCGATACGTCACTCCAGAAACATTTGCAGAATTAAGACAGATTGGTTTGCAGAAAGGATTTTTTGAAGTGGCATCTGGCCCGTTGGTGCGATCGAGTTATAGAGCTGATCGGGTATTCAAACGTGATAATTTGGGTTTGGATGAAGCAAAATAATCGTTAGTCCGCGTGTGTCAATATTCAACATCCTTCCTTGAACGGAAAATGGCGCCAACTTAAAAAAACATTTTGATTCGAAGTCCGTGATTTCCTCTCATCTCCTTGGTGGAGACACTGTCATTAAGTTAAGAACAGTACGTCATCCTGAACATAGTGAAGGAGCTCCTGAATCTAGGAGGATCCTTCGTCGCTAGCTCCTCTGGATGACGGCCAAATCCTTTTATCATTAAAGTTTGTCGGCTGTTTTTACGCGAACCTCTCATATCTTCAATTTAATTAAGCCTTTTTATAAATGCTTTGCACCAAAAACAAGTCATTTTGTTTTGTTTTTGGTCGATCCTGAGTATAATGTTCGCAATTAGGTTGCATTAAGGATATTTTGACTAAAATGAATTTTAAAGATTGGTGTTATCAGCGGTTTGGTATTCTTGAGTTTACAGAGGGGAAGATCATTAATTGTGTGTTCATTCCGGCACTTCCTCAACATGTTGTTACTGTATCTTCTGCCATTTCTAAAGCAGGTGGACGGTTTATCGAGACTTCAAATGCACGCGGAATTATAATTCCTTACGATAATCTTTTAAGTATGATCAATAGCTTCAAACAGGCATTTTATTCGTTCAATTTATCAAAAGAAGTCTATCCTGAGTGGCTCAATTCGTATTTCTTGAATTTAGGTTTAAATCCCACGTTGTTGTACGAATATAAAGACCCCTCATCAATTCATCTAACCTTCGAAGGCAGCGAGACAGAAGAGTCTTTTGCTATTCAATTCAACAATTTTTCTCCTGAATATGACAATCATCCCATTTCAGGAGCCGAAACCCTTATGCTCGCAACTTCTGGTATCATCCAGCACTTGTTTCAATTGTATTACAGTGATGACTCTGCCCTAATAAATCAGGTATGCAACTTATCCTCCATGCAAATCCATATGGATAGTTTGCTACAATTAGAACAACTAATCTCACGTCCTCAGCGGTTAAATGGCGCAAAATATCTGGCCATGGATTTTAGTAATACCCCTATAAATGGTATATGCCTTGAATTTACACAGGCAGTCAGTGCTTATTCGCTTTCCTTAAAAGTGTTCGCAGAAGTAAATCGGGATAATCTGGCTCAGATACACTATGATAATCTTAACTATACCGCATCACTATTGGCCGCATATACACCGGAAGGAGGGCTACAACAAAGTTTGATAACTGATGCAAAATTCATTTCCTATCTAAAGTTGGCTTTGATTGGCCCTTTTCTTAAGGCAAATTCAAAATCACTCTCTTATATGGATGAGCTGCCCAAGGAGGTGAAAGAGCTCATTTTTTCTTTAATAAGCCAAAATTTGAATGGGGTACTTTATGGTGCTCCGTGTATTACATTAGAAAAAGGTGCCAGCATTAGTATGGGGCGTTTTCTTCCGGGAAGGCCAAGGCCCTCAGATACAGATGAACTCATTTTTCAGGGAGGAGGGAGGAGAGGGCATTCCGCAATATTTAGAATAATAAAAGTGGGGATTCTTAAAAATGGTTCGAGAGCCTTACCTAATGAAATACCACACTTTTATGAATATTATAAAGTGGAAGATAATCTGGGAAATGGGGCTCATGAGATTGATGAATTCAATAAAACATGTACAGGAACTTATGTTACAAAACTGGAGCCTCATTCTATAGAAAATAACGCTTATATTAAATTAGACATTGATCCCTATACTGATGCAGCGGCATATCAGCACGGTATGGAGTGTACTTTGAAAGGATTAATCTTGGTAGAGCGTCAGTTATTATTTCATAAGCCACCCCTCATACGGCCTGAGAACAGTGAGTGGGCTCGGCTAAATGCAATTAAAGAATATCTCAGTGGTCGGATTTATCTTCACCCTGTCAGCTTTTACAGCAAGAATCCTCTGGACTCATCCAAGATATATCAACGTACAGTATGTAATCAACGAAGATATGTTCAGGAAGGAGGCAGTTGTCTTATTTTCTCATTGAAGAGTTTGGTTGCTACTATTATCGGTAATGAACTATGTGCGTTACATACTAATTTTATGCAGGTATACAATGCCCAGCAGTATTTGGAGTATATTGGTGGAAAAATTGATCTGTTACAACGATCTATTTCCCGTTTCTCGCCAGTGAATGCAGTCCAGATTGAGGATACCACCGGAGCAGCACAAGTATTAGCATCAAATAAAAATACGTTTTTTGGTGCGCTATCAAAATCGTTAATATTAGAAGATAATAGGTGCGAACAGAAAATAGCTGCGGGCTACTAAGCAACATTCCCGCTCTGATGTGTCTCTTGGTATTTTTTGAGTACTGACACTGTCTATTTGTATTTATACCAAATCAATACCGCGTTTTTTCATTACTTTATGTAAACTATAAGCCAATACGTACATGAATATCCCTATTCCCAAGGCACTAACTCCCATAATGGAATAATAGTTTTTGTAATAGGGTAGGCTGTCTATTGGTAATGAGATGTTCTCAGGGATTGCTACCCATCCGGCAATTCTTCCAGATATTGCATTAGACATGGAATTGGATAAATACCAGACTCCCATGGCGAAGGCAATGGCACGGCCATCACAATACAGACCAATCATGCTAAGGCCTATGGCACTTACCCACAATTCGGCAATGGTAATTAAAATGTAAGTCAAGGCAATATAATTACCATTGACTATGCCTTCGCTTGCCCCACAAGCAGCAAATGCCATAACTAAGAGAGCAACACCGGCAAGCATCGTTCCCGCAGCAAATTGGTACGGAATGGTAAAGCGAGAGAAGTATTGGTAGAAACGAGGTAATTGACTGCCTATGATTAAAATTAACAACGGATTTAACATTTGGTATTGAGCTGCTGAAATAGTGAAACCATAATAAATTATGGTCTGAATTACTGTTGGCGAATAAGACTAAAGTACTATTCATCTGGTTATAAATAATAAAAAATACTACGGCTTCGATAATAAGCAACGCTGCTATCATCTGTTTGCTACGTGTTTCTCCTGTAAGTAATAAGGTCTTTTTTATGAACCAGAGTATTCCCATCCCGCAGCCCACGGTAATCAAGCTACTGGCAATGTGTACATGAGAATAAGCGTATAACGTAAGCGCATAAATGACGGTAATATAAATAATTAAACGAGTTATGCCTTGTCTTGATAATCTCGAGGTGTCTTTACCCCAGATTACACTATCGTATATTGAGTATTTTCTGGCAAAATTTAGAGCGGCAATTGATTTGCCTGTAAACGCCAGAGTTAAAACAGATAAGGGGCCATAACGGCTGTCTAGCAATGTCGGGGCGATTAAGGTTGCGAGCAGGGCCCCAACATTAATTGCCATATAGTAATATGTCATGGCTGATTTGGCTTTTATCGCGTCATCAGAATAAATATGAGACACCATGCTTGATGCAGTTCCTATCAATAAGGAGTTTGTTGCTGGTATAAAGGCAAAGGCTGCAATAAATAATTGATCGCTTAATGTACCTATAGTATATCCGCTTAGCATTACTAATAAATACGCGCAGGCCAACATGATACTGCCAAGCAGTATGGACCTCCGGATGCCGATTATATTATCAGCCATATAGCCGCCTAAAACTGGCATCAGATAACCGGCCGCCTGTGTCACTCCTATAAATGCGTAAGCTTTTGCCTGGCTATAGCCCAAACCTTGTGACAATAAAGGACGAGTTAAGAATAAAATTAACACGGTGTTAAGAGCATAAACTGAAAATTGGCTCCAGAAGGTAATGAAGATAATGTTATTGGCTTGTTTTTGTCTCAGGGTTAATTCAGGAAGACAATTTTTAAATGCATCAGAAATCAATTGCGCACCTCATCCGTAACATACACAGTGAAATAATCAGGACTTTTCGGCTGGCGTGATTCAAGCCTGCCAAATAATAAGCTCCGTTTTTTTATAAAACTGAAATAAGCCAGTCTTCAATAAATAATCAGATTATCACTTCTTGGCGAGGACTACATCAATTATATGGGTATCGTGATAAGGGAAGGTAAAAATTTTACTGAATAATCGTTTTAATCTTTGGATTAAAAAATATTTTGGTAACATTCGAATCGATAACGTATTCAGGAACCAGGTACCTTCAATACCAAAAAGTGCCAGCTCATCTATATTGTTAAGTGTAATTGGTATTTCCAATCGTTGATGTTCTACCACTTCAAACTGGTGTTGCTTAAAGGCCAGCATCAGTTCATCAAGATTTGCAGCAACAGTAGTATTTCTAACGATTGACTTATAGTAATGCCCTACTACGGTGCTAAGTAATGAGTCTTGCGCAATAAACTCAGCCAATTGTTGTTGTGCTACCGGAAAGGAATCATACGTTGTGGTGATCATTGAATAATGACCAGTAGCACGTGTGAGGAGTTTGGCCTCATCAAATAATATATTAATCGGGATATAGGCATTAATAAAATGTGCCAGTACCAGATCCTGACTGTGAGGCGGCAAATATTTACTCGCTTCGGCAGCACTGCTTTCAATCGTTTTTAAGGTGAGCGTTTCGCTGGCATGCTTTAACATTTCTGATGAAACATCAATGCCAGTAAATTCAGCCAGAGGCATAATTTGCTGGAGTTCACGTAAAAATGCCCCATCGCCAACCCCCAGATCAAGAACTTTATAATTGGGTTTTAAACCCAGGTTACATTTCTTCATCTGTTGAATAGCGACATGATGGCTCTCACTAATCGCCCCAAAGCGATTGGCAGTAGCATAATTTTCAGCGATTTGGTTATACATGGCCTTCAAGGACATGCAAAGTTCCTGTTTAATACTTATTTTTCAAGTATATCCCTAATCTCTGGGGTTGGCGATGGATATTTTAGGAAATTGTTAAGATCACATTCTTAATTTATCTGTATATTATACATATATATTTTCCTGCATATCCATATTATACTTTGCCGCACACATGCTTTTGCATTTCCTAATAATAAAATGAATGCATAACCATTTAAATTAAATTTAGATTGAGGTTGATATGGACGGGCTGAAAACGGGAAATCAAAATAATGAATTCTCCTTTATGCACCAAATGGAAACATTCTGGCAGCAAAAATGGTGGATTTTGGTTATTACTGTATTTTGTTTTGGGCTAAGCGCAGTATATCTTGCGCAAAAGAAACCTGTTTATGAAGCGAAAGTTGTTACTGTTCCTCCTACTCTTCGCGATATTTCTCAACTAAACGTTGGTCGTTCTTCTTTGATTGATTATCCTCTTGGTGCGTTGACCGTTAAAGATGTTTATGGTGTTTTTGCCAATATTCTCTTGTCTGAGGCTGTCAGAGTGGATTTATTTAATCAAATCTATTTGCCTTCTCTAACAGAGGAACAAAGAACAAAATTATCTAAAGATAAACTTTATGCTAATTTTTTAAAAATTATTACTATCAAAGAAATTCCGAGAACAAGTCCAATTAAATTTATTGTTACTGCTGATGCAAACAGTCCTGAAAAAGCAAAGGCGTGGTTAGAACAATTTTTTGGCATAATAGAAAAAAGAACAGCGAATGAGCTTGTGCAAGCGATAAATACTCAAAATCACGCTTTAGCTGTAAATGCGAAACAAGAAATAGAAAGTGCTCGAGTAATTGCTGAAAAGACAAAACAGGACCGAATCGTCCAATTGAAAGACGCGTTAGTTATTTCAAAATCGTCAGGAATTATAGATTCTGTAAACAAGAGAGCACTTGATGATGATTCCATGTTATATATGCGAGGAAGCAAGTCGTTACAATCTGAGCTGGATGTTTTGCTCGCAAGAAAATCGAACGATGCGTTTACTCCGAGATTACGTGAACTAGAAAATGAATACAGAGTTTACAATAATCTGAACGTAACAGAAGACTCTATAAAGTCATTTCGTTTTGATGGTGCAATTTTTTTACCAGAATCACCTATACAACCTAAAAGTTCTTTGATTTTAATGTTGGGATTGATTTGTGGATTGATATGCGGCTCGGCCGTTGCTTTAATTCGTACGAACTGGATTTTATTAAAAGCAATGCGTTAATTCATTTTTATTAGATATAAACAGTTTTTAATATTATTATAAAAACATAAATAAGAGGTTTTTACATGAGTTGCTTTGTTATCGCTGAGGCTGGTGTCAATCACAATGGAGATATTCAATTAGCTAAAGAGCTGGTTCACGCTGCAAAGGAGGCTGGTGCTGATGCGGTTAAATTTCAAACCTTTAAAGCGGATACGATCGTTACTAAAGCGGCTGAAAAAGCAGAATATCAAAAAAATAATGCTTCTAATTCATCAACACAGCACGAAATGCTTAAAAACCTGGAACTTTCAGAAGAGGCTCATTATCAATTAAGTGACTTGGCTGCCGCTTTGGGTATAGAGTTTATGTCTACTGGCTTTGATGAAGGAACAATCGACTTTTTGATTGCTCTTGGCGTCAAGCGTCTTAAAATTCCATCAGGCGAAATTACTAATATTCCCTATTTAGAGCATGTTGCGCGAACAGGTCTTCCATTGATCATCTCGACAGGGATGTGCGATCTTGAGGAAGTAAGACAAGCTGTTGAAACAGTAAGCCCTTTTTATGGTGAGCATATTAAAGAAAAGCTTACTTTATTACATTGCACCTCCAATTATCCTGCCTTATTTCAAGATGTTAATTTAAAAGCAATGCATACTTTGGCCCAGGAATTTAATTTACCGGTAGGCTATTCAGATCACACTCTGGGATTACTCGTTCCAACGTTGGCCGTTGGCATGGGGGCTTGTGTTATCGAAAAACATTTTACTCTCGATAAGTCACTTCCCGGTCCAGATCACAACGCGTCAATGACGCCTGAAGAAATGAAACAGATGATGCAGGCTATAAGAGATGCAGAGTTGGCATTAGGAAATGGTATAAAAAAACCAGCTGATAATGAACTTCCTATAAGAGCCTTAGTGCGACGAAGTCTTACTTTAAGGCATGCATTAACCAAGGGTACACGGATTTCAAAAGATGATTTGATATTACTGCGACCTGGTTTTGGAATTAGTCCTGCTGAATTACCTAAAGTAATTGGTGCTAAAGTAAGCCTGAATTTACCAGAGGGCAGCACCTTATTATGGGATTATATTGAAGCATGAGTTTAAGAAAAATAATTTATGTTAGCGGAACGAGAGCTGATTATGGTCTTATGCGAGAAGTGCTTAAAAAGCTGAATTCTGCTGAAGATATTGAGTTGTCTCTCTGTGTTACAGGAATGCACCTTTCCAGCCTTTATGGCAGCACCATTAAAGAAATCGAAGCTGACCATTTTAGAATATGTGGCATTATACCCGTTGATGTAGAGCAAAGTACTCATGAATCAATGGCACAATCTGTCGGCCATGAAATAATTGGAATGACTGAGGTTTTTAAGCGAGAACAGCCTGATCTGGTTTTATTGTTAGGGGACAGAGGCGAAATGCTTGCTGCTGCAATTACAGCGGTTCATTTGAATATACCTGTAGCCCATTTGCATGGTGGAGAGCGCTCAGGGACAGTAGATGAGATGATTCGACATGCTATCTCAAAATTGTCTCATTACCATTTTGTTGCGACTGATGCTTCAAAAGAACGACTGATCAAAATGGGTGAACGAGAAGATACAATCTCTGTGATTGGCGCTCCTGGACTTGATGAAATCAACCAATATCGAGCCTCAACTCGCGAGCAATTTTATCAGCACTATAAACTCGATTTTAAGAAAAAGACGGCTTTATTAATTTATCATCCTGTGGTGCAAGAATATAATGATATTAAATTGCAATTTCTCAATGTGATGAAAGCCGCATTAAATGCAGGATTGCAGATCCTTTGCCTGGAACCTAATTCTGATGCTGGTGGACAATTAATTAGAGACGCGTTGCAAGAGTATGACAATCGTTCCGATGTAATTATAATAAAACATTTAGAACGAAGTGAGTACATCAATTG
>NZ_CALMPD010000076.1 GCF_937871865.1 uncultured Legionella sp. | reverse complement strand
AAGTTCTATCCTTATTCATCATGTAAGTACCGTTTTAATGACTAACACGAAGAGAATAAAGAATAAAGAATAAAAAAACTCTATTAGAACATAATAAAACCACCAAATTGATAATACAGTTCAGGATATTTAAATAATTTCATTAAAGCCATTGTTAGTATCTGTATCTTTGTTATAATGCGCCTATGTGCCGGGGTGGCGGAATTGGTAGACGCGCCGGATTCAAAATCCGGTGATGGTGACATCGTGTCGGTTCGACTCCGACCCTCGGTACCAATGAACTATTTTGCAACAGTTCTTAATAGTTCATAATCGCACATAGCCTCTTGATTTTTATTGTAATAATACAGGCTCTTTCGGCTCTTTCGCATTAAAGGGGGAAGCTTTAATCACCCGCAGAGCACCTTAACACGCACCCTGTAATTTGCAAAATTCCTAAATCCATAAGCCATTTATAGCAACATCACAAAGTGGAGACCTTGATTATACCTTTGGCTTCATCAAGGCTACAGAGCTATAAAAATCAAATCATTTCCTTACAAAACTCCTTTGTTTTGATTTGGGGAGGACAAGAGTGCTTTTAAAGGGCTGTCGCCAAAATCGGAACCTATAGCTTTGATAAGACTGAGGTATTCTTTACTATTAGGTAAGCGGACAGTAATGTCATTCTCTTGTTCCTTAATACCAGCCAAAACATCATTAAAATTGTTGAGAGTCATCAATTTAATCTCTTCTTTTAATTGTTTTGCCAGATTCACTTGAGGAACATCTACCGAGAAAAAGCCGAAAGTACTACGAAGAAGGTTACGCCCTTCTGCAACCTTAGTGTAAAAGCTATCAAAAGTATCAGTATTAGAGTAACTGCCTCTGCTATTTATGTAACTGTTAATTCTTAAGATCGCCTGACATTTAAAATTAATTAAATCGTTTTGCGCATCAAGAGACGAATGGCCTGTATTCTCCGGTATTTCTTTTTCTGTAGACTTTTTACTTTTTACAACAGCTTCATTTTCTTGCTCAATAATATTTTCTAAGATACTTCCTGATTCTACACTATATTCATCTACAATAAGAGTTGGTTCCATTTGAACAGCTAACACTTCATTGATGGCGTGATTTTTTTCCTCTGAAGTACCGCCTTGTATATGACTCATAGTTAAGAGTGCTGATTCTGCCTGGCCCCAATGTCTAGGACTTGCTTTACCAAGAAGGCTGTTGTATCCAATATATGAAATTCCGTGGATGACTCGTTCTCCGGGCTCACCATCATGACCATGACGAAAACGTAGATTATAGTTTGTTTTCTTAGGCGCCTCTAAAAGTTCCAGATCATTCAGGCGTGTCCACAAAAATGCCTTGATTGGGTTACCACTCGTTGGTGCCCCAATGATTGCTTTATACATAAGGCTATTTTTATCTGTAAGTCCATTTTGAAACACCGCATTTAACTCATCTAAAACCTGCGCCATATTATCGACCGACTCATAAATATCCAGGCGCTTCTCTGGAGGAAGAAAGGTCTTCATCGCTTGTTCAATCATATTAGGCGTAATGGGTGCATGTGCCATAATATCAATACCACCGTCTTCCGTTCGCACATAATCAACAAGCTTTAATGCAGGAAGATAAGCCGTTTGAAGCATCTTCTCCACTTCAGCATAAGGAATAATTTTTTTATCGATTAATTGTTTCAAGCGAATTAATGAATGGCAAGGGTTTAATTCAATTGATGGTATTTTTCCAGGCAGCAACATCCCCTTTAAGTAGTTACCTAAAAGTGCCTTATCATGATTAGAAATTAAGATGGTGCCGCGTAGATTAGGGAAACTCTCTCGTAACTCAGTTAGAACAATGAGATTTAAGATATCATTACTGCCCCGATCAGCGAGCATATCCCCAAAACAGCGCACATGAATGCCTTCAGGCACATGAGCCGCAGCAAATCCTTTTTTTACGATATCCCTGAATAGTTCACAGTGCTTGGCAGTTAATTTAGTTACTTTTGTTTCTGCATCAAGAGCATAAATATCTATTAATTGATCATAAGCCTTTTGATCTATATTGATAATTCCGGCCTCATACAAGTATCTTATTAATACGATGGCATTACCGTGAGTATCTCCAACGGAATAGGAGGTATTAGGCGTTGGTTCAGTATAAGAACCTGGAAGATCTCTTAATTTAGAAACATCATGACTAACAAGTTTTTTACTGTCTTTTGGCATTACATCTCCCCTAATCAATAAAGGCATAATTTTAATATGATTACAGAATAAATAATCAATATGATTCCTTATTAATACTTAAGATTAAAAATTGAAATATACATCAACATCAATATCGTCCTTATCTTGAAGCCCCTGATGTGAATCACAGCAGGAAAGAACATCTATTCCCGCATCAATATTCTGCAGGGTCACGCCCCAATTGTTTTGTATATCCTGGTAAGATTCGACCGATTGCTTATGAAAAAAACAATGGCCTAAATCATATTTCATTATTTTAAGCTCAGTCGGATTGGGGGAGTGTGAAACGCTTAATTTGCGCTTATTTACAACAATAAAATTTTGATCTGAAGACTCATCCTCTGAATCATCGGATGAAAGAGTACTGTCAGCATATTCTTCTAACTCATCTACCCATAAATCTCCATCAGTGCTTAATTTAATAATTGACTGGAATGGTACATCCTTTATATGTTCATAGGCACTCTTGAATAAATCAAATCGTTGTTTAATCTTCTCAATCAATTGCAATTTTAGTGAGATTAAATCGTCTGTGTTTGCAACGACCTGATCCATAACAATACTGGTTATTCCGTTGACATCCATCGAGGTGAAGCGGGATAGAAAATCCATTTTTTCTTTATGCGCCTCTTCGCTATGTAAAAGATACAAAAGCTCATCCTTAAAATTTCCGGAATTGTCACTAATACTTTCCCAAAGCCCCTTTGAATGGTGCTCACCCACCAAATAATACATTAGCTTTTTTCTGATTGAATTCACAGTCACTTCATCATCAGTAAAATAGTGATAAAAACTACATTCAGGATCAATTTTAACGGCAGTAAGCTGGTTATGCGTGCAGGTCAATCCAAAATTGCCGGGATTTAAGTCAACGTCATTTAAAAACAGACTGGCAATCAAAATTTCTGTTAGCTTAACAATTGGTAGTGTAGCGTGTTGCTCTTTTACATGAGTTGATCCACTGATTATAGACTTCCCATATATACGTAATTGATTCCCATCGTCTTCAACACAATCAGCCCATTCTTTAAAGAGATCAACATGCTTTGATAACTGCCAATAATTCCCTTTATTATCAACTCCCAAAGACATTTTTGGCTGTGGCTCTCCTAGCAGAAGGAGGTACATATTTCCCGCAGCAACAGCTAGCGAAATTTTAAAATGTTGAGTCGATTTGTCATCTGACGTTATTACGTTTTCTAAACTCAAAGATCCATTATTAGCATGCCAAATATCTTTTTCGTCGTTCACATTAGTGGCAATTATAGTGCCTGGAATCTTCTTTAGGCTGTATGTATTGTCAGCAACCCTTATGATCAAGTCGTCTAATTCAGATTTAAAATACATCTCGAGTATTTACTTATTGTTTGCCGATAATGCTTATCATCCTATATGAAAAGGATTAAGGAATTATTAACCTATTAGTCCTAATCCTATTTCCAAATATCCTTATCTTCGAGAATTTATGAGATAATCGCCAATGTTTATCACAATATCTGCACTAAATAAATACAATCATTGAGAAGTTTATATCTAATAAAACAATTCCTGATCCCAATAGCATATACCCCATTGAAGGAGTAACAAGAACCGTTTTTTTTAAACATCATAAAAAACCCACAGATTATTGTAGGAGATTACACCTACTATGATGATCCGGAAGATGTTTATAATTTTGAAAAAAATGCACTTTATTTATTTGAATTCATGGGAGATAGGCTCATTATTGGCAAATTTTGTCAAATAGCCACAGGCGTTAGATTTATTATGAATGGCTCCAATCATGCAATGGATGGAGTCTCAACTTATCCATTTAAAGTATTTGGTGATTCCTGGTCAGAAGCTTCGATGAATGTCGTAAATAAAGGCGATACAATCATTGGAAATGACGTATGGATAGGTAATTCAGCCACCATCATGCAAGGAATTAAAATTGGCGATGGCGCCATTATTGGAACGAACAGTCTCGTTACAAAAGACGTTGCTCCTTATTCGATTGTTGGTGGAAACCCTGCCCGCGTAATAAGAAAACGATTTGATGATGAGTCTATCGAGTTCCTTACCAACCTCTGCTGGTGGAATTGGGATGCAGATAAAATCACTCAACATTTAAAAGCAATTACCGAAGGCTCTATTGAGTACTTAAAAAAAGTAAAATAGCTTGCAATATGCTATGAACCAGAATCAATCCTGCGCCAAAATATTATTTTTGGCGTCAGCGATTTTCGGGATCAGATTTAGGGTTTGAACGATGGTTACTTTCCAATAGGATTAAAATTCCCTTCGTTTAATCCTATTTCTTGTTGCTGCGTTTGATTCGTTTGATCTTTAATCAACACGAGAAATGGTATAAAAGCCAAAGCCAATAGAACGGACAGCTGATATAGGCCAACCCAACCAATATTCATTTGAATACTGGCAGCAAGAGGACCTGAGAGTATTCGTGGCAATGTGGATAAAGCGACTAAAATAGAAAATTGGGTTCCAGTAAATTGTTTGTTTACTATACGCATAAACAAAGCAACCAAGGCGGTTGAGCCCATACCGGCAGCAAAATTATCAGAAACTACGGCAATGGCCAGCATCAGTGTATTTTTTCCGGTCATGGCTAAAACAACAAATAATACATTTGTAAATGCTTGCAATAATCCAAACAAAAGCAACGAACGATACAGAGAATACTTCATCAGAATAAAACCTGCCGTTAATCCTCCTAACAATATGGAGCTAATTCCCAACATTTTATTAATATAGCCAATAGTATCTAATGAAAATCCCAATCCCTGAATCAAAAATGGCATAACTATACCACTGGTTGTGGTCGTAAAGGCCTCACCTAACTTATAACAAAAGACAAACATTAATAAATAAATAATTTTCGGACGACTAAATAACTCTTTAACAGGTAAGATAAAAGAAAGAGCAAAATTGGTTTTCTCATTAATTTCGACAGAAGGTTCTTGACTAAATAAAGTAGCCCCCATCCCGACTATCATCAATAATCCCATAAATCTGTAGGTAAACGCCCATCCAAAATGCCCTGCCATCACTAAAGCAAGACCGCCGGATAACAGTAAGGCCAATCGATAACCCAAAACAGCTAGGGAAGCTCCCAAGGCGTGTTCAGGTACAGGAAGATACTCAGCCCTATGGGCATCAATTGCGACGTCCTGAGTAGCAGAAAAGCAAGCGAGTATTAAAGCGAGAAAAGCTAAAAGCCTGGGGTATTCTTCAGGGGTAAACCAGGCCATTAAATTAAAGCCAAGCAATAATAAAAATTGCATAGTCAAAATCCAGCTACGTCTTTTACCCAGCTGAAATAATGAATAGCGATCTAAAATTGGTCCCCAGAAAATGCGATAAGCATAAGGAAGACTCACCAGACTCAATGCCCCTGTAGCAAGAACGGACATACCACTGTAAGCATACCAGGCTTGTAAGGTACTGCTGATCAACGCCATGGGCAGGCCTGAAGAAAAACCTAAAATGAAAACGATAAAGAGGCGTTTGTTCATTTTTTTAGATCACACAAAGAGAAATGATGAAGAAATGAGTTCACCCTGAATCAGAATATCCAGGGTGAATAGGCAGTTAATTATGCTGCAGCTTTTTTCACGGAGATCAAATGAATTTTAAAAATTAATGTTTCATTTGGTCCAATAGGTCCGCCAACACTGCGTGAGCCATAAGCCAGAGCTGAAGGAACAACTATTTCCCATGTAGAGCCAGCAGGCATTAATTGTAATGCTTCAGTCCAACCGGGAATTACCTGTGACACCTGAAACGTTGCTGGTTTACCAGTTTTTTCAGTGCTATCAAACACAGTTCCGTCAATTAAACGACCGGTATATTCAACAGTAACAGTATCGTTCTTGCCAGGTTTTGCGCCTGTGCCAGCTTCAATAATTTTATATTGTAAACCGCTTGGTAACACTACTACACCAGGTTTGCCTTTATTCTCAACTAAAAAAGCTTCGCCTTTAGCTTTATTTTCGTCTGATTTTTTGTTGAATTCAGATGTACGTTTTGCCATCAAATCTTTTTGGAATTTATTAAGAACATCTTTCATTTGCTGTTCGGTCAAAATTAATTGAGCACCAGTCATTCCATCTTGCATTCCTTTAGCTAATGCTTCTGGATTAACATCAATACCTTGATTTTTAAAATTTTTTCCTAAATCAGCACCAATACTGTAAGACAGTTTGTCTTTATCAGTAGGTAATGAGGTAGCATCGGTTGCAGCCATTGCTGTTGACATTGCCAGCCCCATGACGGCCGCAGTGACCAATTTCATCTTCATAAACAATCCCCTTTTAGTCTTTCTTTAAGTACATATCTTCCTTAATTGAATATCGAAAGATATAGAACATTGTAAAAATGCCCATTCATTCTGCCTAAATTCATGTAAAATTACCAGTATTCACCATGATTTAATTACAAATAGACAAACAGCCAATATCCTTCTACACTTGCCACTAATTAGAACAAGAGATTTAAAGAGTATGAACATCAGTGTATTCGATTTATTTTCCATAGGTATTGGTCCCTCAAGTTCTCACACAGTAGGCCCGATGTCTGCCGCAAATGCATTTTTACAATTGCTTGAAGAACAGCACGTTTTTGACAAGACACAACGGGTTAAAGTAGAGCTTTATGGCTCCCTGGCTTTGACCGGTAAAGGTCATGGTACTGACAAGGCTATATTAAACGGCTTGGAAAACAAAGCACCAGAAACCGTAGTGCCAGAATCAATGGTGCCGCGTATGCACGAGATATTGAGCACTCACACCCTTAATCTGGCAAGCAAAAAAAACATTCCTTTTAATGAAGCAACCGATTTTTTGTTTCTACAAAAAGAATTACTGCCTAAGCATACAAACGGAATGCGCTTTATTGCGTTTGATGAACAAGAGACTGTTTTAAGCAGCCAGGTTTATTATTCAATTGGCGGCGGCTTTATTATAACAGAAGAAGATTTTAACCAATCCACTGAAGACGGAGCACCGCCTCCTTTTCCATTCTCAACTGCCGACCAGCTGTTAAAATTATGCGAAAAGAATGGAATGACCATCGCTGAACTCATGATGGCTAATGAAAAAACCTGGCGAAGCACCGAAGAAATTCATCAAGGAATTCTCGCTATTGCCAAAGTAATGGATGATTGTATAGCCAGCGGATGCAAGCACGACGGAATATTACCAGGTGGCCTTAACTTAAAGAGACGTGCGCCTGATTTGTATAAAAAACTGATGGAGCAAAAAGGAGTCAAAAGCGTTTTTGAACAATCAGACATCATGAATCAGTTAAATCTTTACGCCATGGCTGTTAATGAAGAAAACGCAGCGGGCGGACGGATTGTAACTGCTCCAACCAATGGAGCCGCAGGCATTATTCCGGCAGTTCTCAAATATTGTCAGCAAGCACATGACAAAATGAGCAATGAGGATGTATACACCTATTTTCTCACTGCTGCAGCCATAGGCATACTCTATAAGAAAGGGGCATCAATTTCAGGAGCAGAAGTAGGCTGCCAGGGAGAAGTTGGCGTCGCTTCATCAATGGCAGCAGCTGGCCTGACTGCTGTTCTTGGAGGAACTGTCGCTCAGGTTGAAAACGCTGCCGAAATAGCAATGGAGCATCATTTGGGGATGACCTGCGATCCAGTACTGGGACTAGTACAAATACCGTGCATAGAACGAAATGCCATGGGATCAGTCAAGGCCGTGAATGCAACGCGTATGGCTTTGATTGGTGATGGACAACATCACATATCTCTGGACAAAGTTATCAAAACAATGAAACAGACCGGTATGGACATGCAAAGCATCTATAAAGAAACATCAATGGGTGGATTGGCTGTTAATTTACCTGAGTGTTGATCCAGGGGTAGCGATAAAAAATGTACTGAGCTCCTTTTGATGTTCCTTAGCATTACATCCTGACTCCTGTATTACGACTTCGTCTAATACGGGTTACTTCTCTCTGTTCTAGCTGTATTCTATCTATTCTTTTTGTAAAACAGGTTTGAACTAATAAAAGAACGAATACGAGGCTCCATAATCCTGCCAATACAGTTACAAAACCAATCAAGGAATTAGTACTTATCCACCCAATAACAATCACCGAAATGGTTGCCGTAACCATATTGATAAAACTCATCATGGCAGCACCACTGGCTTTATCGGCAACAGAATTGGATGCAATGAATGAACCTCCGGCAAAAAGCAATCCACTGAACAGATATAAGGATAAGGTGCAGGAAAAAAACAAAATCACTGAAGTAAGCTGATAACAGGAAATCAACAGTAAACAACTTAGGCCTAAAACAGTCCCCGACAAACCCAATTGCACTACATTATTCCCAGAAAATCGCAACAGCAACAATTTCGCCAACAATCCTCCGGCTAACATTCCCGTCATATTAAAGAGATTCCAATACCCATATTCCGCTGGTGATAATTTGAATAAATCAATTGCAATCTGTGGGCCTACGGCTGAAAAACAATAACCAATAGCGGAGCATAGGCCAACAACTATGGAGTAAATGACTAAAGTACCAGAATTCAAGGCATCTTTATAACCTATCATAATAACCTTCCAATTCAATGGTTGGGGGGTTGTTAAGGTTTCACTAAAAACCCTGGTTCCCCAAAGCATTATAGCTCCGTGCGCTAGCAATAAATAAAAACAATAGGTCCAGGATGTGTATTCAGTAATAATCCCTCCGAGAATCACAGCGCTCCCGATACCCAAAGTGAACGATAAAATAGTATAGGCAATAGCTGTTTTTCTTTGTTCCGGTGGGAGCCACTCATTAATAAGCATAAAAGTACAGGCCAAACCACTAGCAGCCCCTAATGCACTAATTAAACGACCCCAAATAAGCAAACCAAAGGAATAATGATTAATACCAATAAGGCATATCAGAACACCTATACAATTAATTACTAAACCAATACGTAAGGCGATAACACGGCCGAATCGATTGGCTAATGGCCCATAGATTAATTGTCCGATAACATAACCAATTAAAAAAGCAGAAACCATCCATTCAACTTGCCCTTGAAGCAAGCCAAACTGATACTGAATTTCCGGCAAGGCAGGAGTGATTATTGTTGCAGAAAAAGAGGCAATTGAAATATAACTTAATAACCAGCTCACATAAAATAAAGGCATTTAAATACTCCTAAAACGGATAGTGAGACAGCAATGGATAATTAAAATCACCCAAAGCAGTACTACAGACACTAAAAATAATTGCGAGGCGATAACAATAAGCACTTTACGCAAAATTCAATGTGCCTTACATTTATTTTAATTATTAAATTAATTTTAATAAACACTAGAAATAGTCAACATTAATTAACATTATATTAACAATTGGAATTCAGAACACTGTTTTCACGGAGAATGCCGATGAGTACTAATAATTAATTAATAACTTCCAGGCCGTTGATGAGTTTTTAGTAAAAAATAAATCGCTTACGGCATGGCCTGCAACAGCAGCGAGATGCTCATTAATATAAAGAAGTGGAATTCTGTCTCTAAGCCAGGGCGGAATTCCCCATTGTTGAAACAGTTTTTTTAATTGCTTCGTTTGGCCATGCCAGGAAAAGCGTTCTCCCCCCTGCCGAAATTTTATCGTTATTCGAGCATTGTCAGGTATGTTTAATCCTTCATCAGCTTTTTTGGCAGTCATGACAAACCCAGTATCGTTTAAATTTAAAGGGCTAGGAAAATCAGTCCATTCGATAGATGATGGCAGAATAGCCTCTTTCATTTTATCAAGATACAGATAAGACTGATAACGGCGAATAGAAATATTATTCCAACTGACCACAGGCATGCAGTCTTCACCAGCAAAAATCACTTCATGGATAATACGTTGAAAAGTTGCTGTAGAAGGCAAACGAATTTGATTTTTTTTTAACCAAACACGCAATATGTTAGCAATACGATCAACACCCAACGATTTTACTGGCTCAATAAAAATCGAATGGAGCGTGCGATTTAACTCAGGACAGTCCTGAAGCGCAAGCTCGTCAAGATTAACACGGGCTTGCTGACAATGTCCCGCCGTTCTGGCAATATTGCCAGCAACCCCCGGCCAGCGAGATGCTAGCAGAGGTATAATCTGCTGTCTTAGGAAGTTACGCGAATAGTACGTGTCGTCATTGCTTTCATCCGTAATCCAGGTCAAATGATTATTTACGGCATAGTTCTCAATTTGCCTGCGCGTATGTGATAGAAAAGGCCTGACCAAGCTCCCTGCTCCCAAAGCTGCGGATTCAGGCATGGCTGCCAAACCATCTATTCCAGTGCCTCTGAACAGCTGTAAGAGGAGTGTTTCCGCCTGATCATCCAAATGATGCCCTAAAAGCAAACATCCATCAGCTTCTAATAGCGAAGTAAACACTTTATAGCGGGCATTTCGCGCGCCCTCTTCTATATTTGTTGAGCGATCGAAATCAACAGATTCAGTGAAAAACTCAATTGCTAAATTATCGCAAAAATCAGAACAATGTTTTTGCCAGGATAATGCATTGGGGCTTATGCCATGATTGACATGTACGGCGAACAATTTATTGCGTAATGAGGAATAAGAGGCAAGAAGGTGCAACAAGACTGTAGAGTCTAGTCCACCGCTAAACCCTACAATTAATCGTTCATATTCTTCCAGTTGAGCAAGCCACGGCGTGCTCAATAACAGCTTACTCACATGCCCCCATTGCCATAAACTTCTGATATCTCAATTCGATTAATCGATCAGCAGGTATTTTTTTCAATGCCTGCAATTCACTAATCAATATTTGTTTTAATCTTTTGGCCATGTCATCCAGATCACGATGAGCCCCACCTAGTGGTTCAGGAATAACCATATCTACCAGCTTGTTTTCAAATATTTTATCAGCAGTAATTCCCATAGCACGAGCAGCCTCACTGGCTTTTGCAGCATCTTTCCATAATATTGAGGCACAACCTTCTGGTGAAATCACGGAATAAATGCCAAATTGCAGCATTAATACTCTATCACCGACTCCAATAGCCAAAGCACCACCAGAACCCGCCTCACCAGTAACCGTACAGATGATAGGCGTTTTTAAGCGCGACATGGCAAAAAGATTACGCGCAATTGCCTCAGATTGGTTTCGTTCTTCTGCCCCAATACCTGGATAAGCTCCAGCAGTATCAATAAAAGTAAATACCGGCATTTTAAATTTTTCAGCCATTTGCATCAGTCGCAAGGCTTTTCTATATTCTTCAGGTCGTGCCATACCGAAATTTCTATATACTTTTTCCTTGGTACGCTTACCTTTTTGGTGCCCTAATACGACAACAGGCTCATCATTCAATCGTGCCAAGCCTCCAATAATAGCGGGCGCTGAAGAATAGCTTCTATCCCCATGCAACTCCTGAAAATCAGTGAAGATATGTTCAATGTAATCTGTAGTCTGTGGTCTTAGCGGGTGCCTCGCCATTTGAGCCACTTGCCAAGGCTCCAGACTCGAAAAAACATTAGCCGTTAGCTCAGAGCATTTAGCTTCAAGACGGGCAATTTCCTCACTTAAATTAACTTCATTATCACTTCCAACCATGCGGAGTGCTTCAATTTTTTGATTCAACTCTTCAATGGGTTGCTCAAAATCCAAAAATTGTCGGCTCATCGATTACTCTTTGTTGAATTAAATATCATGGTATATGATACTCTTAACCGTTAATAGACGCTAGATTCAAAGCACTCGATATGATAATAACTGGATTTACCCCATTAAATACACAAAACTGCATTCTAAATGAGTCACGTATTGATCTTTGGCAGTTCTCCCTTGAGCATGAATTGCATGTAGCAGAGCAGTTACTTAATGCTGATGAGCGTGCTCGGGCAGACAGATTTTACTTTAGCAGGCACAAAAGACGCTTTAGCACAGCCAGAGCTACTTTGAGAATTATCCTGGCGCGTTATTTGAATACAGCTCCGGAACGTCTTGAATTTATTTATAATTCGTATGGAAAGCCCACCGTTATTAACTCGCAAAAATTGCAATTTAATATAAGCCATACTGGTGATCTGGCCATGCTCGCAGTGGGTAAAGGCTATCCGATGGGCGTGGACATTGAAAAATATTCCGCAAGACCTTATGAAGGAATAGCGAAAAGCTTATTTTCCGAACAAGAGTTTATGGAACTTAAAAAAGCGCCAGCATCAATGAAAGCGGCTCTTTTTTTTCACGTATGGGCTCAGAAAGAGGCGTTTATTAAAGCCAGCGGTTTAGGGCTTTCTTATCCCACAAAAGAATTTCATGTGCCCACCATCATCCCAACCAAGCAGTTAGTAGATGATCCTTTGCACAATATGACCTGGCAATTGCGCACATTCATGCCAAAAGTAGCATGTAGTGGCGCACTATGTCATCACCCGACGGTACGAGAAATTCGCCATGGATTGATTCAATTGCATCAAAATGCCAGTTTAAAGTTTTAAGATATGATGCAATTTAATCCATCACAAAAGATTCTGCTCCAGATCCTTGGGGATGGCCTTTGCCATAGTGGGAATGAATTAGGTCAAGCTCTGGGTATTACTCGATCGGCTATCTGGAAACAAATGAATCAGCTTATAGAGCTAGGGATCCCAATTATTCGCATAGCACACCAAGGATACAAATTATCGACTCCCCTTCATCTGTTAAATGAATCAGAACTCATCAATCAAATGAAATTGCATGATTTTAAAATGCCATTCAAACTGCATCTATTTACTTCAATAGATTCAACCAATCGATATTTAAAAGATATTCCTTTAAGCCCATTCCTGGATATTTGTTGTGCTGAAATTCAAACTCATGGTCGAGGCCGGTTTGGCAGACAATGGTATTCACCGTTTGGAGAAAATATTTACTGTTCCAGCCGATGGAATTTAAATTGCGATCTAAGCCGCCTGTCTGGATTAAGCCTGATAACCAGTTTGGCAGTATTAAATACGTTAACCCAATTCATTCCAACTGATGATGTCAAGATCAAATGGCCCAATGACATTCTTTGGGGCAATAAAAAACTGTGTGGAATCCTGATTGAAATAATTGCTGAATCCAACGGAAACGCCCAAGTAATTATCGGAATTGGACTTAATGTAAACACAGACACCCAGAACCACTCTACCCCGGAAAAACCATGGGGCTCGTTATTTGAACTATCCAATCAACGATTTAATCGTAATCTTCTGCTCGCGGCCCTATTAAGCAATTTAGAACGCTATATTAATCATTTTATAAGTACCGATCTCGGCAAGTTTCTCGATGATTGGAATAAATACGACTATCTGGCAGGTAAACACATTGAGGTCACTCAATCTCTTACCAAGCTCTCAGGTACGGCGAGAGGAATCAATGCTTCAGGGCAATTGATCCTACAGGATGAACAAGGGGTATTCCATGCACTATCATCAGGAGATACTTCACTGCATTCAAATTATTCCGATACGTTAGAATAATAAACGTTCGCGAGAAAAAATCGTACAACATTTCTCAAAAATACTATGGCTGTTCCATAAAAAATAGCGTCTTTCCAAGCGAAGCGAGGAATCTCCTGCAAACCGATCTGATTTTTGCTAGAACATAGATTAAAAAGAGCTTTTAAGCTCCTCGTTATGATTAGATATATTATTTTGAACGAGCTACAAAAATACCTCGAAGAAATTGAAAGGTATGAGCTTGAGGCCGCTACAGAAAAAATGGATTGAGATGACTCTACTCTTGATATGATTCTAGCTGCGGCTTTCTAATGATATTTGCTATTCTGCAGGAGATTCCTCGCTTCGCTCGGAAAGACGTCTCTTTTTTAAGAGGGTAGCAGTAAAGATAGCAAGAGCGTTTGACCGCCTAGAATTCTGCGTGCAGTTTCAACGCCCAATGGATTCCCATCGAAAAATAGATCTCTAGCACGAAATATAATTAGCCTTAATTTTAAATTATTCAAAAATCGTGCCAGTCAAGACTGTTTTTTTAATTTTTTTGTTGTTAATATGACGTTCCAGATAGGTACATCGATAATTTCCTCTTGTGGATATTTTTTTTCACAACACATGTTTTATCCCCAAACCAAATAGTTTATTCGCATCTAACCTCTTGCCGAATATAGCTTATCGTAATTTATTATTCATAAATCAGTTGATATCTTATCCACATTTTCTGTGGATATCTCTGTGAATAGCCTCTTAGTCACCTATGAATTCAGAGATAAATAAACTGAATGTGATTGATTCATAAAGCCACTAGAAGCAATAAGGCAGTCTTCTGTTCTACGAATGGCCTGAAATTCAGATTGTATTGAAGAAGAGAAGGGAGCTATATATCTTGAGATGAAGAACGAAGGGGTTAAGTTGAGTAGCTATTTATTGGGTTGCTGGTTCGTCCCGAGCAGTATTAAGTACTCGGAACTGGATGTACTGCGAGGAAATCAATTTATGCTGGTTGCTCAGAATCATCAGATTCTTTTTCTTGTTGTATCCGTAAATAAATTTCTTCGCGATGAACTGAAACATCTTTTGGTGCGTTAATGCCTAAACGAACCTGATTGCCTTTAACACCTAACACAGTAATGTTTACATCATCACCAATGATTAATGTCTCACCTATACGTCGAGTCAAAATTAACATGACTAAATCTCCCTAATGAGGTAGCTACCTACATTCCCATAAAACGCTTCCATGGTGTTCTTGGTAACCACATATTGACTAAAAATTAAACAATAATTGTTGCTCGGATCATATTCTACACGCTGATTATTAACGGAGTATTAAGGCCGAGATAATATTTGTCTTAAATTTTCACCAATAATTACCTGTTACAGGTACTGATAATGATACCAATTCGTAGATCAACTGGTATCCGAGCTAATATTAAAAATAGTAAAATCAATGATATGTCATCAAATCAATAAACAATTTACCTTTTAATCTTAGTAAATGCCAGCAAAAAACTAAGAAATATTAAAATTTATAAAAATATAAAATTTTTTTATACATTCACCGTCAAACCATTCATTAAATTAGCAGGAACCGCAAAATGTATATTTTTAGGCGGTGCCAGATTTAAATTACTCATTAATACCACATACTCATCTTTGGATTTCACTTGTAATCTGGGGTTATGATTTTTTTCTTGCTCAATAGTGCTAAATTTCCTGGTATTATAATCGTGACCAGGAAACACCATAGTCGAACCAGGTAATATTAATAATTTATGAAAAAGGCTCTCGTATTGCAAACTGGCGCTGCCTCCCTGAAAGTCTGTACGTCCTGTCGCATTGATTAAGAGAGTATCTCCAGTAAAGACTCGATCATTCAATAAAAATGAATAGGAATCAGGAGTGTGCCCAGGAGTATGCAATGCTTTTATAACCAGATCACCAAAAGTTAATAGTTCATTGTCACGAAATTTGTACTTTATAAATTGTGCTTCTGTTTCAATACCCATCATAGATTTACATGTTGTTAAACAGGATAAATCACCTGATCCGGTTATATGATCAGCATGAGTATGAGTATCGATGGAGGCAACTAAATTCAGGCCTACTCGATTAATAAGATCAATATAGCTGTGAGCATGGGATTTTACCGGGTCAATAATGATGCCATGTTTACTGAGAGATGAACCGATTAAATAGGTATAAGTAGACGAATCCGTATCAAATAGTTGGTGAAAAATCACTCGTGACTCCTTAATCCTTAAAGAACACTCACTAGTCAGTAAGTTTGGCTCAATGCCCTTTTAAAAGTCAGGCCAATAGTTCGGGAACATTGTGTTGAGCCCAATTTTCAAATAATTTCGATAACTGGATACTTCCATACTCAGAAATATGGCCATAAGCATCTCGGAGTAATGGCTTACCATCATCTATGAATGAACATTTATCGTTTTTACAAAACAATCTGCTCCTGTCAAAAAATGCAACGTCAGGATTCGATGATTGAATAAAAGAAATAAGTGGATCATATTTTTTAACAATTTCTTTAATCCTGACAGGATCTAGATCACAATTTTCTTTAGACTTCCCGAAAGGTCTCGCGTAACACCCTCTTATATCAAAATCAACAGGTATATGAGGATAAAATACAATGACTCTAGCCCCACTTGCTTCAATTAAATCAATTCGTTCTTTCAGATGAAGAATATATTCCTTATCTGGATTAGGATTAATTCCATCAATGATTACAAATTTAAGGGAGCCTGAATTGATAATATTATTAATTAATTTCTGTTGCTCAGCATGCCTGTATCCGACACAAGGACCGTATTCAAGGCCTGGCTTTGATTGGACAAATTTAGTTTCATCAATGTTAGCGGCGTCACATGTACCAATAGATAAAATATTGTGGTGATTGATACTGTTATTTTTCAATAATCCAGGATAAAGCTCATTGGCATAGCTGGTTCC
This sequence comes from uncultured Legionella sp., assembly GCF_937871865.1. Lineage (GTDB taxonomy): Bacteria > Pseudomonadota > Gammaproteobacteria > Legionellales > Legionellaceae > Legionella. The sequence goes on along the minus strand of NZ_CALMPD010000076.1, from coordinate 24,008 downwards.
TAAAAGTAACAATGTTGGTTTCTCTTCTGTGCTTGCCATACAAAACCACCAGCCATAATCTTCAGAGCCAGCAAGAGGATATTTATTCAGACAGGTATCATTTTTTGTATAATTCCATAACGGACCAACAAAGGCATCATTGACGTTCTGCAACGCTTTAATATGGTCACGAGATTGCAACCCGTCATGGCCGAATATATTCAGTCCTGCACCAGCAAGGAGCACCATCAGAAGAATAGGCACAAATGCTTTAGCATTTCTATTTTTGCCAAAGCGAATAGGCTTCTCGATAAATCTGTAGGTAAGCCATGAAAGCAGCACTGCTAAAAGTATGGCAGCAATTCTCGTACCTCTTGAAGGTGTTCCATTTTCAAGAATTCGTGCAAAAGCTAAAAGAGGCCAATGCCAAAGGTATAAAGGGAAGCTGATAAGCCCAACCCAGACAATGAATTTGTTTGATAAAAAAGTTTGATTAACCCAGGCGTTCGCACCAGCAGAAATGATAAGTAAAGCCCCCATAATAGGGAATATAGCCCAATAGCCAGGAAAAGCTCGTTCTTTAGTAATAAAAAACAGACCAACGACAATAAACACAATACCTAAAATAGATTGAATATTCCTTAATGTAGCGCCATTATTTTCGGGTGATGACACATAAATAATAGAGACAAGGAATTTATCCAATTTTATTTTTAAATCGTTAAACAGTTCGGTCTTGTAAATATTAAGATACGCTAACGAAGCTCCGGCAAGCAGCTCCCAAAAACGTGTTTGCGGCAAATAAAAAGCGGCGATGGAATTACTTCGTATTGTATACAGGTTAAATAAAAATGATATTAATAATAGAGTAATAGTGATTGTTAAATAATTAAATCTCTTTTTCCAGCTGAACCATAAAATAAAAGGCCATACAAAATAGAACTGTTCTTCAATTCCTAAAGACCACAGGTGCAGTAAAGGTTTAGTTTCGGCCAGATTATCAAAATAACCACTTTCAGACAGGAGGATAAAATTTGAGGAAAAAATTGCACCACTGGAAATATGTTTGCCAAGCTGTTTGTATTCATCTGCATATAAAACGAACCAACCAAATACTATACATCCCGATAAAACCAAAATCAGGGCTGGAAAAATACGAAGTATTCGGCGTTTATAAAACTCAAGAAAACTAAAATGATTATGTTCCAGACCGGTAAAAACAATTGTCGAAATCAGAAAGCCTGAAATAACAAAGAATATGTCAACACCAATAAAACCACCTTTAACCCAATTTGGAAAGGCATGAAATAGGACTACTAGGCTAACCGCAAGAGCGCGAAGACCATCAATGTCCGCGCGATAACCAGGATTTTTTTTCATTTAATTCTAAAACTCTAAATTAAGTTTCGGAAACATTGGAAATCGTTTTTCTATTAAATAATAGATAGGCAATATAATAGCTAATTGAAGACAAATGACCCCAGCGAGATTCAGTTTATTAGCTTGAAAAAACAACAATAAAAATAAAAAAGTCACATTAATCATGGTTTGACCTAATAAAATTTTGTAGGAATCAATCCCTGATTGTTTTAACCGCTGATAAGCATGCTTTTTATGTCCAGCAAACCACTCTTCTTTATTAATCATTCTTCGTACTAATGTAATAGTGGCATCAAAAAGAAACAGGCTGTTTAGCAAAAACCAATAAACAATTGGAATATCATATTGTTCCTGACCAATAACCGCAATGGCGATAGTAATAAAGCCCAGAGTTGCACTTCCGACATCCCCCATAAATAATTTTGCGGGCGGAAAATTAAACCACAAAAAACCCAGGAGACATATAATCAGAGACATACAATAGTATTGATATAGAAAAGCAGAATGAACATTTAAAAACAAGGTATATGCGGCTAATAAAAATAAAGCCTGGGAAGCACAAAATCCATCAAGTCCATCCATAAAATTAAAGTGATTTATTGCCCAAATCACGATAAAAAACAGAAAAGCTACAATCACATACTGATTTGAAATTGAAAACCAAATAAAATCCAAAGATTCAGGCTGCATATAAAAAGTTACTAAAAAGGCAACAATACATTGAACCAAAAGTCTTAACTTGGCAGTCAGATTATATAAATCATCAAGAAAACCAATTAAAGCTAATAAAAAGATGCTCCCCATTAAAATCCATTGCCCAGAAGCAAATAATTGCTTGTAATAAGAAATCAGGGGTATAGCCAATAAAGATAAGCCAATAAAGATAAGCCCACCGCCCCTTACTGTGGGAATAACATGTAAGGATCGGGAGTTTGGTTTATCCATAAGTTTCGTATTTTGTGCCAATACACAAAAAATACGAGTCAAAACAACGGAAGCTAGAAACAAAAAAATACTATAACTTATATTCATTCTGATACCATTTTACTGTTTTAGCTAAACCCTCCGCCGAACTTACTGGAGGACGCCATCCTAATTGGGATTTCAATTTATGATTATTCACTTCTAAAGAACCGAACAATCTTCTATTCATGTTGCTTAACCCCAAGAGCTTGAAAAGATGTATTATTCCTGGAACAGCAAATAATCTTGATTTAACATTCATCTCTTGAGCAATAAGGCCTAGCAGGTCTGATAACGACCAGGCATCATCATCAGCAACTAAATAAAGTTGATTTGCGGCACCAGGTTCTGTTGCGACAGTACAAATCGCAGATACCAAATTTTCAATGAAAACAAAATTACGCTTATTATCCACCTTTCCAAAAGGTAGCGGCCAGCCTTTGTTAACCAATTGAAGCATTTTCAAGAAATTGGCTTTAACACCAGGCCCAAATATTAACGGAGGCCGTAAAATAACCACTTCCATCTCCGTTTGCTTGCTGATAGCTTGTAACTCTTGTTCTGCATATAATTTGCTTAAGCCATAAGGATCATCGGGCTGTGTCAAGCTGTCTTCTGTAAACGGTTTATCAAAAGTAAACTCGCCATTCACTTTAATAGAACTCAGAAAGACAAAACGTTTTACTCCATACTGCGCAGCTTGCTGCGCCAGATTTTTAGTGGCAGTACTGTTTACCTTGCAATACTCATCCAGAGAAGTAGTACCAGTCTCTACTTTCTCCTTCATAATGTGCACCCGAGCTGCCAAATGGATGACTATATCGATATCTTTAAGCACTTCGCTCCAGTCAGACTGAAGTTCTAATCGATTTATTACTGTTTGTTCCGCTTGAAGCCAGTCAACCTTCTGAGAGACGGCGCAGCGTACCTCATGGCCGTTTTGCAAAAGAGCTGGAACCAAACTGCGTCCGACAAAACCTGTAGCTCCTGTGACTAATATTTTAGACATAACCAACCTTAATGAATACTGTATTTTATCCCATTACCCTAATGAGTCTACCTTCCCGTGGCTAATAGGTCTGGTTTCGTAGCTCACATTAGCCCCCGTATTACGTTACGCAACTACAACATCTTTACGTAATGGCAGTCCCAGAATCCTTATGGATATGCAAAGAGCATAGGTAGTTTCGTAGCCTGCATTAGCGCAGCGTAATGCAAGAAAGTAGCTTGACTCCCGCGACAACCTTCACCTGCGCACATAGGGATTTAGACCAGAGTGTCAACAAATCCTAAGCAGGATTATGAGTGTACGCTTTTCTTCTAAGAGTTGACCCACTAAATAATTGTTCTAATTTATCAAATAATAGAGAGGACCGAAAGTGCTGATTATAAAAATCAACTCCATCTCGCCCCATCAATTGACGCTCTTCCACACTCAGCTCAGATAGGGCACATAAATTTTTAACCAAGGCATCAACATCACCAGAAGGTCCAACCAGCCCACTTCCCGACTCTCTGATCACATCAGCAGCTTCCCCATCCACCATACCAATGATAGGCTTACCTGTTGCCAGATATGCCTGCAATTTTCCAGGAATAGTTCGGGAAAAAATTTCAATTTTTTTAAGTGACACAAGCAATGCATCAGCACAAGAAAATAATCCAGGCATCTCGCTTACCGGATGCCTGCCAAGAAGAGTTATATTATTTAATTTACGCGTGTTAATTTCATTTTTTACCCATGGCAACATGAGGCCATCACCTACAATTATCAAACGAATTGAAGGGTTATCTTTTAGCTGTTCAAAAGCATTAATAATGGAAGGAAAATCTTGGGCCTCACCTAAATTACCAGCGAACATTACCGTAAAGACTCCATCGACTTTCTGTAGTAATTGGCACTGTTCTGAGTCCCCTGTATTAGCAATAATATCCTCGCTCCAACTGGGGAAATACACCAGGCGATCATCATGCACCTTGCGAGTACAATAACCTAATATATTCGATTTGAATGATTTCGACTGGAATAAAATATAATCCGCGCGATTATAAATCCAGGAAACAACCCAACCAACACTTTTAAGAATATGCTTATTAGACACAACGCCTACAGCTGATAAAGTATCAGGCCATAAATCCAATACCCAAAGAAAAACTGGAGCATTTTTTACTCGTCCAATAACGATAGCGGGTATTGCAGCCATAATAGGAGAGACGGCGTAAACAAAAATCGCATCAAATTTTCGTTTACGTAATTTAAACAAGCCTAAAACTGACGCACTTAAAAAAAAGGTCAAGTAGTTCAGCATAAGGGTCAAACTACGCTTACCTCTGGGCAACATTGGAACTCGTACAATTTCAGCTCCTTTGTATTGGCAAAACGCTCCCTTATTTTCTTTATACTGCGCAAACACTTTACCATCAGGATAATTAGGCAGACCGGTTAATACAGTTACGTTATGACCTTTCTTCACAAAACCTTCAACGAGATCATTTATTCTCATGTTTTCAGGCCAGAAATATTGAGTCACAATAAGAATGTTCTGCTTGTCATTATTCATAATAATTAATACTCAACCAAAATATCGTTAACTGTTCCAGCTATTTTTAGTATCGCTTCCAAACAACTCGATTTATATAATCGACATAACTATGAATAATGCGGATCACTTTCTCTGAAACATTGGGCATACTGTAGTCGCTAACCTGACGAACAGTTCGCTCATCACTCCCTCGGGCCTGAAAATCCAGAATATTCAAAGATTGTAACACTCGGGCAGTATCTAACCCCACCATCATTACAGATGCTTCTTCCATCCCTTCCGGACGCTCATGAGCTTCGCGTATATTCAAGGCTGGAAAATTAAGAATTGAGGATTCTTCAGAAATAGTGCCGCTATCCGATAAAACTGCTTTAGATGAAATTTGTAATTTATTATAGTCTTTAAATCCTAGAGGTTTAATTAATTTAACCAATGGATGAAATTGAATGTCCATGCTATCAAAACGCTTTTGCGTTCTTGGATGAGTAGAGATAATTACTGGATATTGATAGTGTCCAGCAATACTATTGAGCATAGTGACTAATTTCAATAAATTTTTATCTGAACTAATATTCTCTTCCCGGTGTGCGCTTACAAGGAAGAATTTGCCCTCAGTTAATGCCAGATCAGTTAAAACTCTTGAGTTATCAATTCCGTGTCTATAATAATTCAACACTTCAAACATTGGGCTGCCTGTCTTAATAATCATGTCAGCAGGCAATCCTTCCTGCAATAAATAATCGCGGGCAATGGTACTGTAAGTGAGGTTCATATCCGCCGTATGATCCACTATACGTCGATTAATTTCCTCCGGAACACGCATATCAAAACACCGGTTTCCTGCCTCCATATGAAACGTAGGAATTTGGTGTCGTTTTGCCGGGAGTACGGCCATACAACTGTTCGTATCTCCTAATACCAAAAGAGCTTCTGGTTTTATTTCAGGTAACAATCTATCTACTTCAATAATCACCTTGCCTATAGTTTCCGCACTGGTCGCTCCTGCTGCATTCAGAAAAAAGTCTGGTTTGCGAATATTCAGATCCTGGAAAAAAATCTCATTCAACTCATAATCATAATTTTGACCAGTATGCACCAAAGTATGAGAACAGTGTTCATCAAGCTTCGCTATGACTCTTGAAAGGCGAATAATCTCCGGTCGTGTTCCAACCACAGTCATTACTTTTAGTTTGTTCATTCATATCTCACAAGCATAGGTATCTGGGTGATCTCTATCAAAAATTTCATTTGCCCATAACATCACTATCATCTCAGTATCACCGATATTTGTTATATCATGAGTCCAGCCAGGCACTGTTTCAACAATCTCAGGCTTATCACCATTGGTGATGATTTCGTAATATTCCTGGGTAGCAATATGACGGAATCTGAAGCATGCAGCTCCAGTTATGACTAAGAATTTCTCAGTCTTGGAATGATGGTAATGGCCACCCCGGGTTATACCAGGATGCGCTGTAAAGTAAGAAAATTGCCCCGCATTTTTGGTTTTAAGCATTTCGACAAATGTTCCTCGCGGATCACTGTGCTTGGTTAATTCATATGAAAACCGTTCTTTAGGTAAATAACTTACATAAGTTGAATATAATGCTCGGGTAAAGCCTGTACCAACATCTTCAGTTATCAGATTAGTACGGGTATCGTGAAAGGCGGTAATTTGAGAAACCAATTCACCTACGGTTGTTTTATATATGGGTGATACCTGGCAAAATTGGGCGTTATGAAACTCGTTTCCATCCAACTTATTAATAAAATCTGCAACTACATCATCAATATAAACTAAATTAATTTCTGCAGATGGGTTATTAATCTGCACAGGTAAATCTCGTGCAATATTGTGGCAAAACGTTGCAACGGCTGAATTATAATTTGGCTTAGTCCATTTCCCAAATACATTAGGTAGTTGATAAATATAAACAGCTGAGTTGTTCTCTTTAGCAAAATGCGACAAGACTTCTTCTGCACTTTTTTTGCTTATTCCATAAGGATTGGATAACACCGCTTGGGTTGACGAAGAAAACAGCACCGGTATTTTTTTATTGCTTACTTTTATTGCTTCGCACAAAGCCTGGGTCAAATCTCTGTTGACGGTATTGAAATCCTCTAATTCCTGAGGTCGATTAACTCCGGCAAAATGAAATACGAAATCCACCTCTTTGACCATCTCAAAAAGCTCAAAGCTTTCATTTGCTCTGGTAAAAGTTACAATATCGATGTCTTTACGTTCCATTAATTTGGCTTTTAGATTACGCCCTATAAAGCCCTCTGCCCCCGTAATCAGTATCTTCATAATTAATCCTCAAGTCCTGAATAATTACCTCGTTGAGCTTCACGGATAAAATTAAGATTTAATAACAATTTTTGCATGCCAGAAACATCAAGCTGAGTCGTATTGTGTGAATTATAATCTTCGGAATTTGAAATTTTTTCTTCACCAAGCTCTACAAATTTCTCATAATTTAAATCACGTAAATCTGGTGGAATACGGTAATAAAGCCCTAAGTCTTCTGCCGCAGCCATTTCTTCTCGACTCAATAAAGCCTCGTATTGTTTTTCACCATGACGAGTACCAATTATTTTTATGGGGTAATGCTCATCATCAGCTAAAATATGGGCAACAGCTCTTGCGAGATTATGCAGAGTAGCTGCAGGTGCTTTTTGAACAAAAATATCGCCATTTTTGCCGTTGTTAAATGCATATAAAACCAGATCCACTGCATTTTCCAAAGTCATCATAAAGCGGGTCATATTAGGGTCAGTAATAGTTAACGGTTTGTTAAGTCTAATCTGGTCAGCAAATAAAGGGATAACAGAACCACGGGAGGCCATTACATTTCCATAACGTGTTCCACAAATTACCGTTTTGTTTTCATCCAGGTTACGTGATTTGGCAACCATAACCTTTTCCATCATTGCTTTAGAAATTCCCATGGCATTTATGGGATAAACAGCCTTGTCAGTACTAAGACAAACAACACGGCTCACTGAATTATGAATCGCTGCTTCAAGCACATTCTCTGTTCCAATAATATTGGTTTTTACTGCTTCCATCGGGTGGAATTCACATGAAGGAACTTGCTTTAGTGCTGCGGCATGGAAGATATAATCCACATCACGGGTAGCATTTAATACCGCTTGATAATCGCGGACATCACCAATATAAAACTTCAACTTATCATTAGAGTATAATTTTCTCATGTCGTCTTGTTTTTTCTCATCCCGACTAAAAATCCGAATCTCCCGAATATCAGTATCAAGAAATCGCTTGAGAACAACATTTCCAAAAGAACCTGTTCCACCGGTTATTAATAAAGTTTTATTTGCAAACATATAAATCCTGAAAAATCATATGATAATAAATAGTTAGGCATGAATTAAAGCTGATGATGTTATTAATTTATCCTTTTCAATAGTGCCCGGATAATTTATTAACACGGCCTTATAAGGTCCTTTAAATACAAAAAGGCTCCCCGCTGATGCACCAATGATTCCAAACTCTGCAATTAAACGGCTTATATCATCTAAAGAACCAGCACCACCTAAAACGGTAACCGGCACTTTAATATGGTCGATAATTTTTTCTACAAGCGACAAATCGTACCCTTTCATTACACCATCATTATCAATTGAATTAAGTACTATTTCCCCTACCCCGTTTTGTTGGAGTAGTCGGGAAAATTCAATGGGACATTTTCCTGTATTTACTTTGCCATTATGTGTCCATAATTCATATTTTTTACTAAAGCGTCGACGCTTGATATCCAAAACAGCGACGACACTTTGGCGACCAATCTTTTCAGCGATATCCAACATTAAATTTGGCGTATCAATCGCTGCGGAGCTAATCGCAATTTTCTCAACACCTAATCCGATAATCGTGTTCGCCTGACTTGCTGATTTTATCCCACCACCGTAGCACAATGGCATTTGACATTCACTAGCCAAATGTTCAATTAATTTAAAATTGGGCGCTTCACCATTTACAGTCGCAGAAATATCTAAAACAATGAGTTCATCAACCTGTTTTTCATTAAAAATTCTGACTGCATTAATTGGGTCGCCTACATATTTAGGATCAGTAAACTTTACTGTTTTAACCAGACCTTTATTTTGTATCAACAGACATGGGATAATTCTTGGACGTAACATTTGCTACAGCTCCGCAAAATTGTTAAGTAAACGAGCACCATAGTGATGACTTTTTTCGGGATGAAACTGAACCCCGTAAATGTTGTGCTGGTTGACAGCACAAGTAAATTTCTTACCATATTCTACTTCAGCCAGAATATGCTCATTATGTTCGCATTCAAAGTAATATGAATGTAGAAAATAGAACCGCGCATCCTGTTCCAATCCAGAAAATAATAAATTACCACCGACAGGATTAACGTCATTCCACCCCATATGAGGAAGTGCAAATTTAGATGAAGAAGATAATTCATCCATTTTCTTTACAGTACCATTAATAAAACCAAGCCCAGGCATCATCCCTTCATCGCTGGAATTTGCTAGTATTTGCATACCGACGCAAATACCCAGTACAGGGACATGCTGCTCCTGTACTAGCTGAGTCATTATTTCTCTCATGCCAGAATCGTTCAATCGCTGCATTGCATGATCAAAAGCACCAACTCCAGGCAATATAAGCTTGGTGGTGCCATTCAAGTCTTGTGCGCATTGAGCAACACTTACTGCTATGTTTAATCTTTTATAAACATTAATAAAAGCAGAAATATTTCCTAAGCCGTAGTCAATAATTTTTATCATCGAAAAAGTCTTTTTTCCAAACCAAACATCTGCATTACATAAGCCCCAATACTAATCAGTGGTCTTTTATTTTTGTAATCCCGATAAGTTTTATTTACGCCTTTAAAGATAGCATTTAACTCATCAACACTCAGCTCTAATTTATTAGCAACATACTCAAATTCTTGTACTAAAAATTGCTCATCCATTTCAGGTCTTGAGATCCGGTTTAATGCATCTTCTCGCGACATTTGCCCAGTCATAATCAGGCTGGAAAAATGGGCGCGCCGCTTCTCATAGCCAAATTTTCTAGGCATCCAATAATCTTCATAGAAACGTGTAAAACGCGACTCATGGTGTTTATGTAAATATTTTACCCACCCAAATCGCTCAAACAGTAATTGTTCCGCATCATTTTTATTGAAAGGAACAAAATTTAGCGGCTTGACAACCTCCATTCCTAAAACGTACTTATAATAAAGTTTATAAGTCAAAATATCTACTAAGGGGAACTTATCTAAAGATTTTTTGCCAAACTTCTTATGAATGTCTTTAAATAGCATTTTATCTATTCCAGGATATCCGCCCCATTCTTCGGGTTCACGGCAACACTCAGTAGAATAGTTTGAACCGGTCAATACGTATTTAATTTTATGCTTTTTTGCAAATTTATAGAGCGCTGAAAAAAATGCAGCATCCTGAGGAAGATCCTGATCCGCAATATTTGACTTTAAAAAAGCAGTCTGCAAATCCTTCATTTCTTCCCAATCGATTACTTCGGTATAAAGATCAAGACCTAGTCCATCAACCAGCTTTTCTATATTGCCTACACTCTGCTCTGTATTCCACCCGGCATCTACATGAAACAGTAAAGGACGCAGTCCCATTATTTCTTTAGCAACATAAGCAGTGTAAGAACTGTCCAATCCACCGCTTAAACCAATAATACAGTCAAAATCCTTACCCTTGCCTGCTTTTTTTATTTTCTCAGCAACAGCCAATAAGGCTTGCTCGCCCTGGCTGTCTGTGTTCCAGATAGGTACTATGTTTTTGGAAAAATTAGCGCAATAGTCGCACATTCCATATTCATCAAACTTTATACCAGGATCGCTAGTATCCATAATGCATTTTGTGCAAATTTTATAATTGTTACCTGTCATAAATAAATCCAAAAATAATTAAAAAGTTCATTCAGTCTAAGAAGCTATTAATAAATTATTATATTTCTGTGTTATCGAACGAAACATCTCAGATACATTGTCATAATCTTCTATAAAAAACACCGAATGGCCTAATGACTTATATTCATCTCCAAGAGCTGAATTATACGTAATCATCAAGTCCGTTAATGGTAAATAATTTATAAATTCAATCTCTTTTTTTAAATGGACAAAATTATGTTTGTAATCGTACAACGGATGTAACTTTATAAATATTTTAATATTTGAGAACTCTTGAGTTTTTTCAATAAATTCCAACTCACTGGCAACAGCTGAAACCGATGATGCCAGGAATACAGTCACAACACCATTAACTCGTATATCTTTCAACTCAAGCTTAGGCTTAATATGTTTTAAATGGGATATGTTCTTATAATATTTGCCAAAGACTTCGGCTGTTTCCTGATGGTACAGATACAAACTGTTAACGCTTCCAAATTCGAAAGGAAAATGAATATCATTGCTTATTCTGCCATGCTGAACAATAAACAATTGATTGCCACATAGATGAGAAGCCAAATAGGTCCAGCGCTCATAATGACTATTAAGAAGCACACTAGATGTTCCAGTCACACTGATCTGTTTTAGTAAGACTGCATAAAGTGTGAGTTTATATAAATCATATAAATGCAGTTTTAAGCTATTGTAGGTCAGATTAGGAAGCGTATTCTTATTTTTCCGTAATAAAGACATCACCTGAAATGATAATCGTACTGCGTGCAATTTCTGACTTAAAGTCAAACATTTTGATAGCGCTATGACTCCAAGATTAATATTGTGAATATTTAGTTCTTCTAATAAACTGAAATCATATAAGGTTTTATTGTCTTCGACAAAACCAAAGCATGATTTATTATTGTTTCTGTTTGAAGAAATGAAAAGAGAACAAAGAAATTGAATACTGATAAAAGGTAATAATACAAAGAGCCAGCAATAATTATATACCCTAGAACACAACATAAATAATTTATATTTTTTATTAGATAAATTGCATACCCTGGCAATTTTAAATAAAAACTTGTCAGGGTAATTTAATTCACTATTTGCAAACAAATAGGACTTCTGTGCTATTTCTAAAGCAATCTCATTCATATACGCTTGAAAAACCAACTCATTCATTTATGAAGCCCTAACCGTTGGTATTTTGTATAATGTACATTTCGTGTATAGGTAAATTAAACTGTAGAAAAATAAAATCACCAAAAAGTCCCATGGTACTAATGTAGATCTTAACGTCGAGAACAATCTAAAAAACTCAAAAAGATAAAGTAACGCAAAACCCGCATGAAAATCACAGAAGCGTTGATATAATTTTGAAAGGATAAAAATATAAAGAAGCAAAGGAAACCAACCGAAGATAAAGCCATAAAAATTAAAATACAAATCGGTAACCAAGGGCCATTGCTGAGTTGCCGATTCTAAATACCATTGATTAGGAAAATAGAACTTCGTTAACATGATTGATAAATCAAAATCAGCAGAAGGATCATATTGGGAAAAAAACTGTAAATATTTTATCAATGGATAGTATAAAGTATTAAGTAGCCCGCTCGGAAAATCATGCAAGACCATATCATGGAGATAAAACACATTAAAATAAGACATCATATATTCAACATGCATGGCTAAAGAAGAATAATAACCATCTGAACGAACATAATTAGCAAAAAATAAGAATAAGAAAAACGCTGTTCCAAAAATGACAAGCCTTTTATTCGTGATCTTGATTGGTTGTAAATAGGGATAAAAGTAAATAATTAAAAAAACGGGATACCTACTTTTTAGTCCTTGAAAGTATGCAAAAAAGAGCATCAATAACAAGGAAGCTCCGATAAGCAATATCTTACGAATTCCGTCACTTTTCCAAGTAATCAAACCAAGAAGATAGCAAATTAATGGCGATAGAAAAACGATGAAAAAATTTATAACCCCCAAACCTTTTCTATTTTGTAAATACGCTTCCTGATAATGATGTATCCATAAATTCAGACCACCTGATTGGTGGATAAAAACAACATATAAAAATAAAACAACGAACAAAAGCACCCAAAAATTAATCATAAGAACTGATACGGGAGCGGGCTTTTGGGGAGTATAATTTCTACAAAAATAATGAAAACCAAAAAAAATAAACGAAAAAGAGATAATAATATGCTGAAAGACCTTGGGCATAAACTCTAACCAATCAGGCGGGGACCAAGGCAGCGACAAGGAGACAGAAAAATAGCTAAAACAAAACAATATTATCGTTGGTAAAACCACATAAAGAAAATAAAAAGCAAATACAATGTTATTGGGATGAAACAAATTTTGCGGTCTATGCAAGTAATAACTAACTAGAATGATTAAATCTATAGAACAAATCAATGCCCAGGAAACTTTTTCAACCAAGGATAAGGAACATAGAACAGCTATAATAAATACAAACAAGGCGATTTGACAATTTGAGCGAACAAAATTTAAAAGCTCTTTTACGCCCCAATCGCGTCTTGTAGCAGTTAACATTGTCATTTACCCTAAACCCCTTTTAAGCACTATATATTCCATTAATAATTTTGATAACCACATCGGCAAGGTATCGATTACCTTCTAAAGTCAGGTGAGAGTCTACTGGATGAAGATACTTTTGACAACAAACAGCATTAAAATCGAATACATCAAAATTATTACATTGAGACTTGATCTGTTTTATTTCCTCATTATAAAAGTCAATAATTGCAGCCTGTTTGGGAGTATGCACTGCCTGATCATGTAATTGTGGGGTTATTGTTATATAAATGAATTTAATCTTGGTAAATCTGTTTATTATTTTTGTAAATTTATTAACAAGGGCTTCCGTTGAGACCATTGGATGGCAATAAATATACTTAAGCCAAAAGGATCTAATATATGAAATGGATTTCCGTAATATTCTACATATTATATTTCTCGAACGAAATAATGTCCTGGGCAGAGGCCTGGGAAAACAATCAACCAAGCCCGCCTGTATAATAACCAACTTATAAGTGCTATCTTCGAGTTTTTTATCAAGAATATCCAAAAGCTCATCCAGCAATCTAAAGGCTTCAAAATCACTCTCCATTTTGAGCTCGCGAGATTTTGCAAATGATTCGTTTACCAAAACAGGCCAAGTCTTATCATAAGGAACATCAATTACACCAGAATGAATCCGCTCAACTCCAAAACTATCACCAATTAATAATACTTCAGGCATTTGCGCTCCAAACAACAATAGATAAATAATTCCAAGGTCTGTTTACATTTAAGTCTATAATTCCTGGCATGCCGTGGTTTTCACCGCACAAGACGCAGGGCGTAGGTTTTGGCATTAAAGATCAACAACCACTTAGATGTCTTAACGTATCGTATTCGCCTATCAATTAGATGATAGAATGTTCTTTTTCAATAGCTGTTGTCTAGATACAAAGGATGAGTTCGATTATTTCATAATGAAACGTAGGAAATACTGAGCTACAGATTTTATGTAAATCTATCATAAAAAATCAAGAGAGCAGATTCTGCATAATCCATCCCAGCGTACTCAAGCTAGCTAAAAACATTATGGACAGTTTTAATAATGGCATACAAGCTTGCTTAAGCGTAGGTTCAAGCCGAACAGCAACAGCGCCATAAACCACTCCAAATAACGTATATGAAAAAATTAGCCCAATAGCAGCACCTATGGTACCAAAATTTTTTATAAGCAGATACATTATAAAGAAATTTGTAGCACCTATACCTAGCCCCAAATAAGATAACGCACCTGTTTTACGATTTAAGTACATGTATGAAGCAAAAAACACGTAATATATAGAAAAAGAAAAGGCTACGCCAATTAAGCTAATAAGCATATATATACAAGCGCTTTTTGTGGGAATAAAATGCAAAAAGCTCTCATTTAACCACCACCCGAACAATAAGAAAACGATGAGTGCAAAAAGAATTAAAGCAATGTATCTGGCCATTTTTACCACAAATTTTGCGTTCCGCCACAGTTCAGGTTCTTGCATTATCCGGGGAGGCAATGATGTGGTCACTCCGGTGACTAACAACAACACAATTTGAGCAACAGTAAAAGCAATTCCATATATACCAATTGCCTTATTTCCCTGTAACATTCCAAGTAAAATACGATCGCTTGAAACGCTGATCCATAGAGCGGCAGTATGAGGTAATGTAGCCATCGAATACTTTAATATTTCTTTTATTGTGATTGATTCGATGCCTTCACTTGCTCCTCGCAATTGCCTGAAAGCACAACTCAATGCCCCAATATTCATGAGCACTCCCAACATAATTTGAAGTTCTAAAACTTGTTTTAACGAAATAAAACCACAAAAAGCACTAATAATTATGCCGATAAATCCTAAAGTTTTTGCTAGTGATACAACTAGAATTTGATTTACATTTTCTTTACCTTGTAACACAGCAAATGCCAGATAGAAAATAGCCTCTACTGAACCAAGCAATAATCCAAAGGCTATTTCATTCGAAAACTCTAGCAGAAACTCTGTTGCTAAAATACAAAAAAATAGTAACGTCACGCTACAGGATGAATAAGCCAATAATCTTTTCGTTATGTGTTGATTTACTTTTGCCTCTCTCATGAGTGCGACGGTTAAATTCAGGGTAATAATGGGAACTAATAATTGACTTATTGTCTGCACTAAAATATAAAACCCAATTTCGGAAATGGTGAAAACCCGCGTGAAGATTAAAGACGCCAGGAATATAGTGCCTCGTTGTAATCCTGTACTTGTCGCATATAATAAAACTAAACGCAGCATTATAATCACCTGTTATCAGCTCCAAAATTAGAGCCATCAAAAAAATTTAAATGTTTGAAGTGCCAGCTAACATATCGCTAACTTAAATCAAAATGGGTTGATTTTTTAGCATATGAGCACACAAAATCATAGCGATAATGAACAAATTAGGTTTCATTTAGAATAGTGGACTTGAATCAATGTTGTAATAATTAATAATTTGGAGAACACTTTTTCTTTGATTCTCACTAATCTGTATTCAGTAAAACAAGCAATAAAATAGGCGATATAGATGGATAGTACCGTACCAAATATTAAACCCTTTATACCCTGTAATTCAAAATATTCTTTAATATAAGTAAGCACCGTGTAATGAGTTAAAAAAAGAGTGAAACTCAATCCAGCTAATTTTTTGATAGGATTTTTGATTTTCATTAAATATTTTAATAATGCGCCTCGATAGTTGCATAGAACATAAAGAAACAAGGCAAATAAAATCCCGGAAATTAAGTTAACGGCATCTTTAGTATAAAAATAGCCGACTGCTGAGGTCATCAAAAAAAATAATATAAGAAAATGATGAATATTAGGGTTTACACGGTTCCAAATGCTGTATTTTTGCAAGTAAGCGCACAAACCACCCACAGCCCAGATAATCCATATATGCCCAGCTTCTCCCTGAGCATTAAGGAAAACTGTATAATAAAAACCAGCTAGAATAAATAATGAAGCTAAGATTATATTTTTTTTAAAAAAGAAAATACCACCAAAAAATATGTATATCCACCATTCATACATTAAACTCCAAATTGGGCGCATTGTGCCATATGGCATTGAAGGGATCAGGAATATGTTTTTAATTAAAACGGTATTATTAGTGTTGTTAGTTACCAAATCCAGATTTAGCGTAGTATAGTTTTTGAAAAGAAAATCTACGATAATAACGAACACAATAGAAGGAATAAGAGTAAGGTAAATTCTAAGCACCCTATTAAACAAATAATTTCCTAACCCGGCATTGCTATACCTTGATTTTTGTTTTAGTACGCTGCCTACTATCAAATAACCGGAAAGATAAAAAAAACCAATAACAGCTATAGATTGCGGATGAGGAAATACCCTAGGGAAAAAACCATCAAAATACCCCCAAAAAAAACCAAATCCATGACCAATTACAACAATGAATGCGAGTGCAAATCTAATTAAATCAACCAGCACACGTTGAGCATCATTAATTTGCTCTTCCGACACATCAGTTCTCCTCTAATTCGCACTATGTGTTTAAATCAGGCATATCCTGCCATTTTTTCATAGATAGGGAACATCTCAATTTGCTCTTGTATCGAACATAGATGTTCGCAAGAGTTATTGATAAAATGTTCCGTTTGTCGATATAATCCAGGCTTAAATTCTACGTCCAAATTATTATCGATTGGTACGTCATTAATCTGCACACTGCCATGCAACTGGATTTGCAATTTCTCCATTGGCCTGAATATTAACCTGCTTTTATTAGTAAATATTTCCAAGGACCAACGACCAGGAGATTTCCAATTACCATTATAGGAAAACAACGTATCATCGAACGTTGTGCCACTGCCTGAAAAAATTGCTGACTCAGGATGCCAATCCAGAGTTCCAGACACCATGCTGTTTAAAGTATGTGGTTTTCCACCCAAATGGAATGCCAAATCAGTTACATGAGTAGTGTTTGCTATGAATAAACGAGATTTAATTAAGCTATTTTTTATGACCTTGACTATAGTGTCTGTCCATTCAGTTAACTCAAAATTAAATGAAGTTACCCCTCCATCCTCTTGAATAATTTCTCTTGCTTTTAACACCGAGCTATAAAATCTCCTGTTATAGCCAATATAAACCTCTGCATTTTGCACTGTGGCACATTGGCCTAAATGAATTAACTCCTCTAAAAACAGAGTGCCAGGTTTCTCAACTAAAATCCGTTTTACCCCTGCTTTAAGTAAAGATAATGTGACTTCATAGAGACAATCTGCTCCTACTGCAACAATGCATTCCTCAGGAATGTTCTCATTTTCTTTTAAAAATAAATCCAGCCCACCTAATAGCACTGGTTGTTTTGTTTTGGCTTCAAAATTTAGCGCGCTCTCTTTTCCACGACCAATAACAACTGCATTTAAATTCAAGGCTTTTAGCACATGAAAATAATCAATTGCCATGCCTCCGGAACCAATTAAGCCAATAGTTTTTGCACTCATATGTTCTCCAATATCAGGTAATAGGACACTCTTCGGGTCTACGTCCTGTAGATGCTGCAATATGATCTAATAAAAATTCTAATAATGTTTGATGAATAATACTTGAATCAGCGTAATTAGGTAGGTCACATTGTGATGTTGTTAATATTTGATTTGCGGTCAAGTCAGTAAGATTGCTTTGATAAACCATATCAAAACTAATGGTATCAACAAGCACATTGTCAGTATGAAACACAGACATTTTACCATTTGTTTCATCAACAAGTAATCGCTCTTTGGATGTTATTATTTCGATCAGTAAAGGCTGACTACTGTTTTTTATACTCACCAGATCAAACGTATGCCCGTTTTTAAATTGACCTGTAATGTTTCCTGTAAATTCAATAAATCCATTTCGTTTGCTTGCAATAACTTCATCATCCAGCTTATTGTCAATAATAGAGTAATTAACCTCTCCACATAACATTGAAAAAAGATCGATAAAATGAATTGCGTTACACCCCAATCCCCAATGGCCGCCGACCACTCTAAACTCGATAGAAGGCTCTTCGGTTAATCGCTGTTTTAATTGTTTATAAATAGCAAACGCGCGTCTCGCACAATTCACCCAAACATTAACATCAGATGCTTTGAACAGAGAATTAGCTGTTTCGTAATCAGCCAAACGCTGAAATAATACTTTTTCTAGTACGATATTTTTTACCCTTTTTTTCTCAAGCAATTCCTGAACTACTTTTAATCTGACATCAGAATTGGTAGCAATGATACATAAGTCTATATTATCGGATAGTTCTTCTATCCTGCTTTTAAAAGTAATCCTTTTAATACTATCATTCTGCTCTATTGAATTGAGCCGTTCTTTAGTCATATTGACGGATTCAATATTGGGCTCAACTACCTCTATTGCAGCCTCAATATTTAATTTGGTTAAACCTTGAAGATGCCTGCTGCCTAATTGGCCAGAACCTATTACAACAATATTTTTCATTAGCTTACCTGTCATGTAAATTTCGTGTTTATAAAGAAAAACCATCATCAACGACTAAATTCTGCCCACACATATACTCTGAGTCTTCTGAAAGCAAGAACATGATTGTGCCTACCACGTCTTTAGCATCTAACATTCCCTTCACTCTGGAATACCCGCGATATGCATCAACAAACGACTCTGGTTGCGCAGCCAGAATACCACCAGGACTTACAGAGTTAACCCTGAACCGGGTATTTTTCATATAAGTTGAAGTAAATTTGGAAAGATGTATCAAAGCAGACTTAATCGCTGCATATTCAACAGGCATAGTCATTGGTGTATTGTCATAAATATCAAAGCGCGGAGGAATAACACCGTATATAGAAGAAATATTGACCAACGAAAATGAATTGCCTGTATCCATGGAATATTTGGCACACTGTTGCATAAACAAAAAGTAGCCGCCTAAATGGAGGGAAAGATTTTCTGAAAAATCCTCAAAAGTGACATTAAAAAAATCCCGTCCATAATTTTTATTGCGAGGATAAGCCGTATTCACGGCACCATGAAGAGCACCATGAAGATGGACGGCTTGATTAATCACACCCTGTATGGATTCAACATTAGTTATATCTGCAGTAAAAAAACTGGCTCTGTCATGATTGTTTAGTGCCAATTTAAGTCCATCAAGTGCTTCATTACTGTTATCAACGGCTATTAAAAAAGCGCCCTGCTCTAAAATAGCAGAGGACATAGCTTTTCCAAGAGTGCCAGCAGCACCAATAACCATAATGACTTTATGATTCAAATTCATATTTACCTCGATTATAAATAGACTCAGCAAGCATAAAATCAATATCATCGTCAATATCAACGGCTCTGTTTTTAGGCACCACCACTGAGCTCACTTTCCCTGCAAACAAACCATTTTTTGTCATGATAAAATCTGGCCTGGTGACATAAGCAACCGTAGTTATATCATACAGATCTGGTGCATCTTGTCTGCGCTTAATTGTTGCATCGCCTAGTACCAATTTACTTGTGCCATCTCCTACCCTGGTCACCATATTAAAATAAGGACTACGAGCAGCAGGAGTCACGGCTAACACAACATCGGTATCTTCTTTTAAAGCCATGAGGCATTGTTCTACATCGATAACTGCTCTTAATGGACTGGTGGTTGGTAAACTCAAAAATACATCAAAATACTCGCCACGTTGATTTAAGAACTCTATAGCATGCCTCCAGGCATCCCATTCAGAAGCAGTGCTTGTTGCCAGGGACGCTGGTCGTTTGATTACATCCGCCCCATATTCATGTGCTACAGCAGCTATATCATCTGAATCGGTGGATACAAAAATTTTTTTTACCGCAGGTATGTTCTGCGCTACTCGTATTGAGTGTGCTAACAATGGCACCCCCCCCAAATGCTTGATATTTTTTCCGGGCAAACCGACAGAACCGCCTCTAGCGAAAATAAATGCATATACGCTCACTTAATAAAATCTCCAATAGCTATATTTTGATTACTTTCAGCCGAACGCTTCAGAGCGTCAATTACCTGAAGTACATACAGTCCTTGCTGCAAGCCAACTTCAGGCGCGCCACCAGCCCCAACCTTCGAAAAATGTACCAGTTGATCGAGATACATCCTGTTATAATCATATTCAGGATCACTAAAAATCGTCTCTTGTTGCTCTTTCGATTTCCTGAGCTCAATGCTGTTATTTAACAGATTCCATACTAAGGTTCCAAACTCTCCTACAATCTTACACACCCGCGTTGGCGCCCTTTGCAGAAAATCCATATTAAGTTGAGCAATTAACCCATTATTAATAGATAGAATGGCAGCCACTCTATCTTCAACATCAATCTCAAGAGCTCCTGTCGTTCTGGTGTTACAAAATGCATTATCAAACGGACCAAATAACCATGTTAAATAATCTATTTCATGGCTTAATTCCAATAAAACCCCACCACCCAATTTTTTTTGAGCAGAGACATTACTTCTATAATCTGATGCGGGACGCCAGTCTGGTAAATACTGACCGACATCAATGAATACAGAATAAAGAGTTCCCAGAATCTTCTGCTCCAGGAGTTTTTTTAAATAAACGGCTGAGGTTAAATATCTTAAATTATATGCAACCCCAATTTTTTGTTGATTTGTTATCAGTTGTTCACGATATGCAGCAAAAGTTGATAAGCAATTGGAAAGTGGTTTTTCAATAAGAACAGGTATTCCTCTATTTAATAACTCAGTTGCGTGGTGTAAATGAAAGGGTGAAGGGCTGGCTACAATAGCGAATTTAAAATAGGTTTGCGCCGTGTCTTTTATATCTAGATATGTAACATCTGCCCCAACCTCATCGGGTTGTACGTGCCTGCCCGATGCGGAGATGCAGGCAACAGCGGTACCAGGATACAATTTTTTCAGATTTGCGATATGGCGTCGCGCAATACTTCCACTGCCAATGACTAAATAACTTGATAAATCACTCATAGGTTTCCAAATTCATATCAAAACATTCCGCACATCTCTTGAGCGTCCACCTGCACTTTTTTAACCAATCAATATACTCCAGATTATTGAATAAGTAATTAAAACGCTAAGAGCTGTTGCTATCCCCAACCTTCGTCTCACGCGTTGTGCGTGGAAGCCGTGAATAAACCACAGCACGTCGGGGCTTTAGACTGAAATATAAAAAACTCTAACGCAACAACTCATTCAAACTTTGAATTACTCGATTAATATCATGAGCATTTAAATTAGATCCCGAAGGCAAACAAACACCATGATCAAATAAATAATCAGATACACTAAAATCTTCTGAATGCGGATAATAGACAGTACCTGAAAATAATGGTTGGCGATGCATAGGCTTCCAGGTTCTTCTTGCCTCAATATGATACAGCTTTAATTGCTCAATAATAGATTCAGGTCTTAATGAAGAGTGTTCAGATTTAATTATCATCGTTGAAAGCCAGCGCGTACTATAACCATTAGAAATTTCCGGCATCATTTCGATAAAGGGTATGGTTTGAAAGGCGTCTTTGTATTGATTAAACACTTTACGCCTCGAGGTAACACGCTGATTTAATACTTTTAACTGTCCTCGACCAATACCTGCAAGAACATTACTCATTCTATAATTATAGCCAACGACACTGTGTTCATAATGTGGTGCAGGATCACGAGCCTGTGTGGCTAAAAATCGCGCTCGCTCAATCAGGCTCTCATCGTCAGAAACTAACATCCCTCCACCCGAGGTGGTAATAATTTTGTTTCCATTAAAGGAAAAAACACCCAAGGTTCCAAATGTACCACTGTGTTTTTTGTTATAGGTGGCACCTAACGACTCTGCGGCATCCTCTATTATGGGAACATTATAGTCATTACATAGTGTGCATAACGCCTCATAATTAGCGCTTTGACCATATAAATTAACGATAATTACCGCTTTAGGTAATTTATTATTAGATTTAGCGTCGCTCAGTGCACGTTCCAGTGCTGCTGGCGACATATTCCAGGTATCCAAATCTGAATCGATAAATACAGGTGTTGCCCCCTGATACATGATTGGATTCACGGTTGCGACAAAGGTAAAGCTCGATGCAAAAACCACATCTCCTGCTTTCACATCCAAAAGCACTAAAGCTAAATGTAGGGCAGCTGTTCCTGAACTTAACGCGACTGCTGCTTTAATATTAATATATTCTGCCACCTCTTTCTCAAAAGCATCCACATTAGGACCTAATGGCGCTACCCAATTTGTTGCAAAAGCTTCCTGTACAAATTGCTGCTCGAACTCACCGATGTGTGGTGATGAAAGTAAAATATTTGATGGCAACTCTTTTCTATGAATCAAACGAACAGGTCTTCCCTGCTTATCAAGTAAGGGAATATGATCAAATTCATGCTCCTTCATCAAATTATAGGCATCCTGAACAGATGAGGAGAGTGGAAGCGATTTAGAAATACATTCGGGTAATTCCGTCAGTTGAGACTCAAGAGTACAGCCTCTTAATAATAGGCGTCTAATATCTCCATCAGTTACTGTTCTGATAAAGCAATCGTGTTCATCTACTAGAAACAGTACGCCTTGCGCAGTTTCATTCAATTTACTCAAAGCTGTTTTTAATTCGTAGCTCTTTTGGACATATAAATCTTGAATATTAATCATTTTATTCCTTTGATACGGCAGGGACACCCATAACAGTCATCTGTTCTTTTACATCTTTAAGTACTACGGAGCCAGCAGCAATAATTGCTCCATCACCAATAGTCACTCCCGGAAGAATCGTAGCTCCGGCACCGACCAAGACCCCTTTTCCTACAGTTACGCGACCACCCAAAGTACAATTAGGTGCTATGTGAGAGAAATCCCCGACTTTAACCTCATGATCAACGATGGCGCCATGATTTATAATTGAACTTTTACCAATATAACATTCAGGAGCAAGCACTGCTTGAGCTGCAATAAAGGAGCCTTGCTCTATATGTGCTAATTTAGAAATTATTGCTGCGGGATGAATCACAGTATAGAGGGAGGAGAACGCACTGATTTGATTGAAAATACGTTCTCGAATGCTATTTGTTCCTATTGCTATATGGATTTTACCAGAAAATTCGGATAATGATTCCATAGTTGAATCAATTAAAAAGCCATAGAGTTCTTTACCTAATAGTTCTCTATCGCTGTCGCAAAGAGTTATTTGACAAAGAGGTTCACAGAGTGAAAGTGCGTCGAGAACCACTTTACAATGTCCACCACAACCTACTATTTTTAATCGTTCAGTATGCATTGCTTTTATTTAAAATTTGAGTGTCCAAAGTAATGGTTTTTAACAGCTGATAACAACGTTCGCTGGCCTTCCCATCCCCGTAAATATTTTTATAAGCCTTTTTCGGTCGTTCCAGTACTTCGTTTATATTGGCAAAAACAGACTCATAAGAAGCGCTGGAATGGATCACATTATCACCGTATTCACGAAGATTTTGCCGGCTACCAATATTGACCACCAATAAATTAAAGGAGGCTGCTTCTATAATACCACTACTGGAATTTCCTAACATTAAATCAGCGTTCGCCAAACAATTGATGTACTCACTTCGTTCTAAATGTTTTATTATAATTACATCGGAACGAATGTCATACTCTTGCAACGCGTCTCTAATTAATTGT